>JAUWQO010000104.1 GCA_030610995.1 Desulfobacterales bacterium | reverse complement strand
TTGCACCTGATAAGCGGCTTCCCGCTGCTGCAGGTTCACAATAGGCCGCTGCTGCAGGTTCAAAAGCTGGTCAATCATACCGTTGGTATCAAGACCTGATATGAGACCGCCAACCGAGATAGGCATGGTCACTTCCTCCTTCCTTTCAGGTTGTTCAACCATGAGCGCCTACAGCCTGATAGCCTTCAGCCTAAACAACCTTTAATAGTATTATCGGCATTCCATCAAAAAACTTGAGTGTGTAGTTAGTGCCTGAACGAAAACTATCCGAAGCTGTCATTTCGAGCGGAGCGAGAAATCTTATGCTACTGAAAATACGTGACTTTAAAGATTTCTCCCTTCGGTCGAAATGACAAAAAGAGGGGTTTTCGTTCAGGCACTAGTTAGCTTAGGATTAACTGGCAGTCGGGTGGCATGGACAAACTTGTTTGTCCGTGCGAAACCCAACAAAAGCCTTTGAGCTTTTCCTGGTTTACACTTTTTTGATGTTGATTCTGGCCCACATGCTCCAGCGTGGGAACCAGAAAAAAAGCAAAACCCCGCCTCCATCTTCAGGAAGCGGGGTTTGGGTTAGAGGTTATGCCTTTCAGCCTTCCACCTTATCAGAGCTCCAAACTCAGCCTGATGGCATGGTCGACTTCTTCCATCTTTTCCTTGCTGAACCAGCCAAGCCTCTTTTCAAGTCTCTTCTTATCAACTGTGAGAATCTGGCTTGTCTTGACAATGGAGGGAAGCTCCAGACCGCCTTCGGGAGGTTCGATTTTTATGTTTATGGGAAATATCCTTACAGAGCTCGAAATGGCTGCCACAATAGTGGTAGACGCTTTCTCATTGCCGATATCGTTTTGAATAACAACTGCAGGCCTCCTGCCCGCCTGTTCGCTACCTCTGGCCGGATTCCAATTAACCAGCCAGACTTCACCACGCTTAGGAAAATTCCTCACGACACGATCTCCCTTTGGGCTTCAAAGAAAAGTTCGGCAAATTCTTTATCCTCTTCAGCCGTTTTACTATACCCTTTGGCCATCAGTTGCCCGGTTTTCTTCTTGAGCCACAGTGCAAATGCCTCCTGAGCCATATGACTCCTGGTCATATGATAGGTTTTCGATGCATTATCAAAAGCTCTCAGGAGCTCTGAATCAATGGTCATACTTATCTTCCTTTTGGTTCTCATATAGATCTACCTCCCTTTCGGTCTTATTTATGGTAGCATAATATATCGCCTGAACGGTCTTGTCAACATAAATCTTCGAAATGATAGCCTTCTGGTGAAGGGTTCAAAAAAACAAAACCCCGCCTCCATCTTCTGGAAGCGGGGTTTCGGTTAGAGGTTATGAGCTTTGTACGTAGCCCTGTAGCGGAGACCTTCAGGTCTCCATATCCGTAACCGTTCCCGGTTGTCGGTTCACAGTTCACAGTTCACAGTTTTTCCCAACCGTGAACCGATAACTGTAAACCGTGAACGGTAACCCATTTGTTTAATCTTCTACCAGTTCCAGCGCCCCGGTATTACACCATCTTACGCAAGATGGACTCGGTGGTATGCCGCAGAAATCACACTTTAAAGGAATTCCTGTTTCAGCTTCAATAAAATAAGGTTTTTGCGGGCATGATGCCCTGCACAATGCGCACATGTCATATGTTTGATCACCAATAACAATATACTGTTTAGAAGTACATGCGGCATCCACAAAAGGACCTGCTATCACAGGATAATATCTATTGCCGTCTCTCATCACTCTAATGCGTGACCGCCTTGGATTTACTGTATTAGCCACATGATTAAGTGAACATGCAGCCTCGCAATGCCTGCAACCAGTGCATTTGGTATGATCTATCCTTATTCTCGGCATTATTATTCCTCCAGTCCAAGCACCGGCTCACCCTGCTCACTCCATCCTCTTAATTGATAATATTCCGGAAGCATTTCCTTAACATGACTGATTTGGCCTTCAGCAGGCCCATCCGGAACTGGTTCTTTAAAAAAACGTTCGGGAAGAGTGTCATGGTCCATATTGAAGCCGGCTTTCATGTTATATATTCGCTCCATATTCCAGATTCTTTCACCTATGGATAACAGATCGTCGGCCTTATAATTTGTCCCAAGACAGCTATTTACCATGGGAACATAATTATTAAATTTTAACCCCATCAAAGGCCAGTTACATAGACCAAGTGAATCCACAACAGCAGAAGTATCCTGATATCTCTTTACTAATGATGCTTTGCCTTGAGTCTCTAATGGATCGAGGTTCTCATGCACATTGAGAAGTTCATCAATAAAAGTATAGCCATATAAATGATGCGGCCCATAATTACATGTAGCAAAATGGAGCCCCATTCCCTGAATAGCCCGTGGATCAAAAGGAGCTAAAGAAAGACCTTTTACACCCATAAAAATTTCCGGCATATTAAAAGACTCGGAGATTGCCATTCCTCCCTGGCCAAGTCTTTTGGCATAACCCTTTTTTGTTGAAATCAACCTTATTGCTTCAATCATGGAATCAGCATTGCCAAATGAAATATCTATTTTTAACTCCTCGGGAGTAACTGCTTTCTTCTCAACCAATTCCATCAGCGTTGCAAAATTTCCTCCTGTGGCTACAGGATCCAGCCCCATTTCACCACACAGCATACTCATCACACCGATTGCTGAAAGATCGCTTATACCGCAATTGAATCCCAAAGAACCTATTGCAAGATATGTTGGAACCATCCCTTTTCCTTCAAAAGCGGAATATTTGACATCTGCCTTTTTAATACATGCAATAGGGCAGGCAAAACACCCGCGCCCTCTCAATGCAAAAGCGCTGTTCAACGCTTCGATACCAATGTTCTTTAATGGCTGGGATGTGCTGCGAAAATTATTTCTGGGAAGAATGCCTTTCTGATAACAAAGTCCTACTAAAAATGCTGTCCCCCACTGAGACATTGATTGTGATGTTAAAGGCGCGCTGTTGAGTTTATTGATCAAAGTATTAATCACCTGCACAAACCGACTGCCATCAGCAACCTGTAATGAATGCTGTCCTTTTACTGCAATGGCCTTAAGATTTTTTGACCCCATTACCGCACCAATGCCCGCGCCTCCAACAGAAAGAAATCTGTCATTTACCAAATTGGCCAAAGGAAGAAGTTTTTCTCCGGCAGTACCAATTGATACCAGATAAGTTTCGCGCGCCATCCATGAATCATCAAGATTCTTTTTAAAAAGCTCCTCAGTCTCGGCAGTTGAACGTCCCCAGTACTCAAGGCCGGGAACAAGTTTTACCCTATCATCTATAATAGAAAGAATGACCGGCGCCTCAGATTGACCTTCTATTATAACCATGTCAAATCCAGCGTACTTTAACTCGGCACCAAAATGTCCCCGCATTTTTGCGCACGCTAAACCACCTGAAAGTGAAGATTTGGTTATCACATTGCATGAAGCACCTGTTATTGCTCCTGTGCCGACAAGCGGGCCTGAACAAAATATCAGCTTATTCTCAGGAGAAAGCGGATCTATATTGGGATCAACTTCATCAGTAAAAACCTTTACTCCCAGACCCCGTCCACCCAGGTACATTTCGAGAAGATCAGTATCAAGCTTCTCTATCTGGTGTTTTCCTTCGGTCAAATTTACTCTTAAACAACGACCGATCCAGCCATTCATCTCTCTATCCCCTTGTATAAAAAAGCTGTTAGCTTTTAGCAATTAGCTCTTAGCTTCTGGATGAAAAATACACTAATGTTTTGTCATCTATATAATGTCGCAAAGATGACCGTCATTCCCGCGGAAGCGGGAATCCAGAAACGCCGACAGTAGCCGGAAATGCTTTCCTTGACCTGATCGGGGAATGGATTCCCACCTTCGTGGGAATGACGAGTCTCTGATACGATATTTCACGCATGACACAACACTAATTGCTAACAGCTAACCGCTAATAGCTTCCACAAATTATGCAGCGCCTTTAAGCCAATCGACTGTCTTTTCTCTCAAGGCTTGATCGTAACCGAATGCAACACAGGCAGTACGGCAACAACCACAGCCAATACATTTGTCAGTATCAACATAAATAGAACCCTGCTGGTCTATAATTGCACCTACTGCACATACTGGTAATGCATAACAGGATTTGCAGTTGTGTTTACATATAACATTTAGCATGTTTTGATCTCCTATATTATTTTTAGTAATATTTCACCACGGATTTTCACGGAATTACACTGAATTATCAAAATACACTTCTCAGAATTATAACCAAGGCCAAGTTCTTTATATACTTCCCGTGCTGCAACTATAATTTTATAGCTCAAATCTTCATATAGTCTATATAGCGACGTAAAGCCGCCCCGACTTGTTCTTTACAATTTTCAGTGAAAGTCTGTGTCGTTCCGTGGTGAAGCTTTACTCTTTTTGTAATAATTAACCTAAAATCTTATCTACTTCTTCCGCATCAGAGTCCATGACATAGGAAATCCCTGAAATTTCAGCAGAGTCTTTTGTCAGGGCAACAATATCATTACGGTCAATATGTTTTAAAGCAAACTTTCTTGCTCCGGCCATAAATTGCTGAAGTCCTTGTTTAAGCCTGTCTATATAAGAATACAGGCCAATTGCCCCGGCAGGAAGCTTGCTGAAATCTTTTCCATATCTCTCCCTAAGCTCTGCACCAACAGCAAATAAACGAAGATAGCCTTCCTCAACATCTTCACCTTCAAGCTCCATTTTCTCAGCCATCAATTTTCCATGAGTTTTACCTACCATAGCGGCAGTGAGAATAGCACGACCAAGGCAGATAGCCTTTACATAAGGTGCTCCCAAAGCAATTGCCTTAAAAAGATGATCTTCAAGAGATAGTCCGCCTGCAATAGCTATGGGTGGAATATAGGCCCCCTTTGAAGCCAAACGCCGGCACATCTGATAAGTTAAACATTCAAGCTGTACTGTGGGGATACCCCATTCATTCATCATGCGCCATGGGCTCATTCCTGTTCCACCACCGGCTCCATCTATAGTCAAAAGATCAATTTTCGCATTAGATGCAAATTTAATTGCCCGAGCCAGATCTGCCGGGCGATATGCACCGGTTTTCAGAGTTACATATTTTGCACCAACAGAACGAAGCTTCTCTACTGATTTATAAAAATTATCTTCATCAACCATGCCAAGGCGTGAATGACGCTCAAACTCAGTTATACCGCCTGTCTTAAACGCCTCCTGAACCGCAGGGTTAGTTGGATCCGGGAGAACTATATAACCTCTCTCCTTCAGTTCCATAGCTCTCTCAATTGACGGCAACTTAACTTCGCCACCTATATCCTTGGCTCCCTGCCCCCATTTTAATTCAAATATTTCAATGCCTAATTTTTCAATAACATACTCAGGCACACCTAATTTAGTATCTTCAACATTAGCCTGAATAATAATACCGCCATGACCGTCATACCATTTTCTGTATGAATCAACTCTACGTTCCATTTCCGGAGACCTGGAAATCATGCCGTTTGAAAATTCGGCTTTAGGATCCATTCCACAAACATTTTCTCCAACAACAACCAGAACTCCTGAAATAGCAGCGCCAATAGCCACATCATCCCAGTTGATTCGGGCGATGTCGGTTGATCCAACAGCACCGGTAAATACAGGAAACTTAAGCTTTATGCTATTGTCTGCTCCCACAGTTGTTGCGGTATCTACTGCAGGAAATGTAGCTTTATCTGAATCAGCTTCAATTCCAACGGCACCAACAGCGGTTCCCTGAATATTAAAATGTGAAAAATCTACTGGATAATCTTTTTCAGATCCTGCTGTAATTGTACCAAAAGGTATCGGATAAAGTACCTCTCTGCCTTTTAAAGCAGATCGACCGATTTCACATGGGCCTTCACAACCATCAACACAGGTAACACAAATTCCAGATACAGGTGCGGGGGTTACTCTGGTAGTTGTAAGAGTGGCCGCACTTCTATTAGGTTTGCTAAACGACATAATCAGCTTTCCTCCTTCTTAATTAAGTGTTTTTCAACCTAAATTGAGCGATTTTTTACTCGACCTGCACCAATCTCTTGCGCATCAAGGACTTGCGAAAAGTCTCGACATATCCATTGGTATGCCTACGATTTTCGCAAACCTTGCTGCATCAAGACCTTGGCACATTTTTTCGCAAAAAAACGCTCAACTTAGGTTGAACAAAATTGAATATTTTTCAAAGGGCTCTATTATGGAGGAATATAATTTTGTTTAGTTTAGTGATTTTTTAATATTTTTTAATTCAGAACAGAAGAATTTAAAAGGTATTCTCTCCAATAGGTGGGCTTACTGCCTTAAATAAATTAAAAAATAACTTACGATTTTTTATTTGTCAAGTACTTTCAATACTTTTTTTGTATTTTCTTATTAGTTCACTATATAAAACTTCAACTGATTTTATTAACTGTTCGATTGAGCCATTATTTTTTATAACCAACTCAGCCCGTTTAATCTTTTCTTCTTCAGGCATCTGTAAGCTGAAAAGGGATTCTGCATCATAGCGTGAAACTTTATCCCGGCACATCAGCCTTTCAATCCGCAATTCATAGTCGGCGCTAACCGTTATGACCAAATCGAACAGGTCTTCCAGGCAAAGTTCAAAAAGAAGAGGTATTTCTACAAAAACAAATTTTTTAACATCTTTTTCCGCCTCATTCATTTTTAACTTAATAAACTTTATTATTTCAGGATGTACAATTTTCTCCAGGGCTTTACGTGCAGAATCGTCATTTGTAATAATGCTTCTCAGCATTTTACGATTCAGAAAGCCGTTTTCTTTCAACACCCCTTTTCCGAAGAAATTAATTATATTTTTACAGGCAGGGCTGCCGGGAGAAACAACTTCCCTTGCAATAACATCGGAAAAAACTACTTGCGCGCCCATTTTTTTTAAAATATTACAGACAGAAGTCTTGCCGGAACCGGCATTGCCTGTAACCGCGACCTTTATTGTTTTCTTTTTATAATTTTGCATAAAATATATGGGCATCCTTCATTCACCAGTTTACACTTTTTTCGAAAAAGCGTGTATTATCGAATTGAATGCCGATGTCGAAACTGGAAATTTGAAATTAGGTAACGCATCTACATCTTTATATTTTTTCCAATTTCTATTTTCAAATTTCACTGCCAAAATACAAGATCAACTAAGTGTAAACTACTTTTGACTTGTCGTGAAGTATGCCAATATATGAATATATTGTTATAACCATGAACAAATTAGATATAAAAATTATACCGAAAATTAAAGGCGCATATATTGTCGGCGGTTCAATAAGGGATATAATTCTTGGAAGATTTCCTTTTGATTATGACATCGCTGTTTTTGGAAATCCAGAGAAATTTGCAAAAAAAATAGCTGTAAAAAAATCAGATCACATCATTGAGTTAGGTAAGAAGGATCACAAGATAATCCGGGTAATTTCAGATAATAAAATCTTTGATATATCTTCGGCCAATGGGAACACTATTGAAGATGACCTTCTCAAAAGAGATTTTACGATCAATGCCATGGCCTGTTCTTTGTCATCGGGAAGAATTATTGACTGCGCCGGCGGCATGAAGGACATTGCAGACAAAAAAATCCGCATGGTTTCAGATAGAGCATTTGAGAAAGATCCGGTACGTCTTATAAGGGCATACAGGATAGGCGCATCACTGAATTTTGAAATCGAAAAAAATACGGTTTCGTCCATAAGAAAAAATGCAAAGCTTATAAAAAGTTCTGCCGGCGAACGTATCAGGTCGGAATTCTTAAAGATACTGCAAACGCCTGAATCACATCATTATATTTCTCAAATGGCTGATACCGGCCTTTTATTTGCCATTTTTCCTGAACTTGGCAAATTAAAAGCATGCTTTCAGAACAGATTCCATCAATATGATGTTTTTGAGCACACAATGAAGGCATTTTATCATCTTGAAAATATTCTTAATAACAAAATTACCCACAGTATAGATGAAAATACGGCATCTCTCCTTAAATTCGCCATTCTGCTTCATGATACAGGAAAACCTTTGGTAAAAAAAGTTGATAACGAGGGGAATGTTCATTTCTACGGTCATAGCAAAAAAGGTGCTGAAATAACCAAAGAAATAAGCTCCAGGCTAAAATTATCAACAAAAGAAAAATATTTCATTGATTTTATTATCCGCAACCATGTCAATCCATTGCACCTTTTTGTCGCAAAGAGCAAAGGCACATTGACCAATAAAGGAATAACCCGCTTTTTTATAAAATGCGGGGACAATACACCCTGTCTTTTGCTTCACAGCATTGCAGATATAAAGGGGAAGGGGGATAAAGCTAATGAGGAATTTATAGAATTCGCGAAAAATATGATCCTCAAATATTTTTCAGAGTTTATGCAAAGAAAAAAAATGCCTGCTCTTATTACAGGCAATGATTTAATTAATAAATTCGGCTTGTCTCCTTCTCCATTATTCAAAAAAATTATATCCAAAATTGAAGAAGCAAGACTTTCAAATCAGATAAATACCAGACAGGAAGCATTGTCGCTGGTAAAAAAATTATTAAATTCTGATTAAAAAGTTAAATCTTCATTTTCTTGACATTAGACGCCTATTCTTATAGTAAAATATGTTTGACGATTTCGTAAAAAGTTTTTTGACTTCGGATTTAACAAAGACAAATAGCACGTAAAGTGGTTGTTGAAAAGCTATCTGAAAGAAAATCCGGAAATTATAACAAAATATTATTACTAAAAAAGGAGAATCTTATGAACATTTTGTTTTTTGGTCCAAACGGTAGCGGAAAAGGAACTCAGGGAGCCATTGTAAAGGGTAAATACAATGCTGCTCACATTGAATCAGGCGCTATTTTCCGTGACAATATCAAGGGCGGCACAGAACTTGGCAAACAGGCCAAGGAATATATCGACAAAGGCGAATTAGTACCAGATGGAATTACAATACCAATGATACTCGACCGCCTGAAGCAAGATGATTGTAAAGTCGGCTGGCTGCTCGACGGCTTTCCAAGAAATAAGAACCAGGCAATAAAGCTTGATGAAGCTCTCAAAGCAGAAAACATGAGCCTCGACATTGTTGTGGAAATACTACTTGACCGCCAGATTGCCAAAGACAGAATCATGGGTCGCAGGCTCTGCGTAAATGACAACAATCATCCCAACAATATCTTTATTGACGCCATCAAGCCTGATGGAGACAAATGCCGGGTATGCGGCGGCGAATTAACCAAAAGAGCCGACGATCAGGATGAGGGAGCCATCGACAAACGCCACGGTATTTACTATGACGCCGACACGGGCACACTTGCAGCAGCCTATTATTTTAAAGACATCGCAGCACAAGGCGGAGCCGTTAAATACATTACTCTGGATGGCGCCGCTGATATAAAATCAGTTACAGCAGAGCTTATTTCAAAACTGTAGAAAAGACTCAATTATATTTGTAACTACTCAGGTGGATAGGCTGAAGACTGTTAGGAAAAAGCGCATTTTGAAGCCATGTTTGGTGCAAGAGTCAGATATTTTCGCCAAAATACGGCAATCGTGCTCTTTTGACCCCCTTCAGCCTTCAGTCTAAACAGCTTCAGCCTGAGACTACGTGAGTAGAAATTACCTGGTCCCTGTATGTGTCCGGATCTTAAATTTAAGACCCGGACACATTTTTTTCTTGCCATGTGATTAAAAATTAG
>JAUWQO010000078.1 GCA_030610995.1 Desulfobacterales bacterium | reverse complement strand
TCTCGATACAAAATCATCCCTGTCGATTACAACCGCGGGCTGCATGCTGAAAACCTCTTTTTCTGTTTTAATATAACTTATCACCGCAGAAATTGCAGCAACCTTTTTATTTTTGTTTTCCATCAGCTTCACTCCGTAATTAGTCGAGTAGTCGAGTAGTTTCCCCATTCGACTAATTCCCTACTCAATCCCTCAATCCGGCTACCAACTTAAGGCGAGACACTTTGTAATTTCAATAAATTATGTAGGGTGCATTCTATGCACCACTATGGTGCATAGAATGCACCCTACAGATATGTTATGTCAATTTTGCACAATTGATGTTTTACGATAATCAAGAACAAAAAGTTCGAAAATGTCCCGCCGTAAGTTGGTAGCCCGCAAAGACACAGACGCTAAGTTTTATTTTTTTCTTTGCGAGCTTGGCGCCTTTGCGTGAGAATCTGAAAATTCCTATGAACCAATAAACGGGCTTGCCTGAATGGTGAGTCGTGATTATTATTAACATTTTGGCCGGCTTTTAAGGCCCTGGCGAGGAAAGGAAACAATGGAAACAATACCTATAAGACTCGAAGCATTAAAGGAATACCTTGAAGAACGTTTTGGCAAACCAATTGAGATCGTCGGAAGCGACAAACTCGGGGACTTTGCCGATACCATTAAAAAATTGGGTTACGGAGAGACGTTTTTAATTACATTTCGGATGGAAGGAAAAGATCGGTCGGTGGTCTTTTCCACCATGAGGAAGGATAAATACGGCCACCAGTATTTATGGGACAGAGCGCATGTATTAATGTTTCAGTATGATGCGGGCCAAAAGCTTCCAAAGCATGCCCTTCCCCTTGATATCGGTTATTTTACACAGAAGGGAAAGGCTCGTTCTGTTCGTGACGCAAAGGCCTACTTTCTGTTGACGGAAAAGGTGGATGGGGCCGATTATTTTTTGGACTTAAAGCGTCTTGGAACCGAGGCGATTACAAATACCGATATTGAGAGAGCAAAGGCGCTGGGTGAATATCTGGCGGAGGTTCACAAAGAAAAAAAGGATGAGCCTGATCTTTATGTCAGAAAGGTTAGAGATCTTATCGGCCATGGCGAATGTATAATGGGAATTGTTGATGGATATCCACGACATTATGAATTCTGCGGTGACGATGCTTTCTGTGAAATCGAAAAGCGCTGTGTTGAATGGCGCTGGAAACTCAAGCAGTACACCTATCGCCTGTGTCGCGAACATGGAGATTTTCATCCATGGAATATTAAATTTCGGGAAGGAACAGATTTTTCCACCTTTGACAGGAGCCGTGGAGAATACGGAGAGGCAGCCGATGATGTGGCTACGCTTAGTATCAATTATATCCTTTTTTCTATTTTAAGATACGGTAAATTAGACGGGCCGTACAAACAATTACACGACACATTTATGGGGACCTACCTTGACAGAACAAAAGATCCGGAGATTTTCGATGTTATTCAGCCGTTTTATGCATTTCGCGGCATGGTGATTGCTTCTCCTGAATGGTACCCGAATCACCCGAAGGATATACGAAGAAAGCTTTTTAACTTTATCAGGAATATCCTTGCAACAGAGAGGGTGGAAATAGATGAAATCAATCGATACCTCGAATAACGGATGGGCTGTATGGTTCACAGGGCTTCCCGGGTCCGGAAAAAGCAAGATATCAAAGATTGTTTGCGAAATGTTGACAGATAATGGGATAACATGCGAACGGATTGAGATGGATGCTATGCGAAAACAGTATGTTCGGAATCCTGAATATACGGAGGAAGAACGTGATTTTGTTTATGAAAAATTGGTTGATTTTGCCGAAAAAGGTGTCAAAAGCGGTAAAAATATTGTAATAGATGCTACTGCCCATAAGAGATTGTACCGGGAAATTGCGAGAAAAAAGATCAAACGGTTTATAGAGGTAATGGTCAGATGCCCGCTTTCAATCTGCATTGAAAGGGAATCTAAACGCGAGAAAGGTCTGGTGGTAGCACAAATGTATCGGAAGGCGCTGGAACGAAAAGAAAAAGGGGCTCAGTTTGAAGATCTGGGACCTGTAATCGGAGTGGATGTTCCGTACGAAGAAAACCCGGGCGCTGAAATTATTATAGATAACAGCACAGGAACGGCTATGGATAATGCCCGGAAAGTTAAAGAGGCAATTAGACGATACATTGATCAATGGGCTCTATAATTATAGTAAAAACAGGCGTCCTTCATAATCGTATGAAAGTAGTTGACACTTTTTGGAAATAAATTTCTCTTCCATTTACAAGTTTTTCGTTATTATTGTGGGAGAGGCTTTTAGCCACGATTTTCGAGGCTGAAAGCCTCTCCCACAAAAAGTGTAAACCGATAAATGAAAGATGCCTAAAAACAGATATTTTTTAAAGGAGAGCAACTATGCCGATATATGAATATAAATGTTTAAAATGCCAGGAATATTTTGAGTTGCTTGTAATGAGTCAAGATGAAGAGCTCGAACTTAGATGCCCAAAATGTGGTTTCGAGAATTTCGAACGAATTATCAGCACAACCAACTACGCTATGGGCAGCGGTTCAGGCCCAAGTCAAAAGGTAAGCGTTAAAACAAGGAACTGTTCAACCGGCTCATGCACTACCTATGATATACCGGGGCCGAGCACGTAAGATGAATTCGAAAAAAGAAATTGAACAAATATGAAACAGATCCACAATCAGGAAAAGCAGCAGTTCAAAAAGCTTTTTAAGCAGGAAGATATTGATAATTTTGATGATAGATTCAAGATTCTTGAAGTTTTTTTGCAAACAGAACGTCATATTACCGCCGGCGAACTGGTTCAGATTCTTGAGGACAAGGGATTTCATTTTGAGCCCGATTTTGTCAGAGAAACCCTGAAGCTTATGCGCCGCTTCGGTTTTGCACAGTCAAACAGATTTGATGATGGTCGGGTGTGCTATGAGCACAGGCACCTTTGTCAGCACCATGATCATATGATATGCACAAAATGCAATAATATTATTGAGTTTCATAATGAGCAGCTTGAGGAGCTTCAGATGCGGATAGCATCTGATTATGGTTTTCATATACTCCAGCACAGGATGGAAATCTATGGCATCTGTTCAAAATGCCTTAAAGATCGTATACAACTTATGCCTCTTGTTATGGCCAAACAGGGGGAACAGCTTATAATAAAAGGTTTTACCGGCGGCTCAGGCGCGCATATGCGTTTACTGAGCATGGGTTTGAGGTCTGGAGATAAGATAGATGTTGTAACCAACATGGGCGCCGGACAGTTGGTCATTGCGATAGCTTGCAAGCGTTACGCTCTGGGACGTGGACTGGCAAAGAAAATACTTGTTGAGCCGGCTGACACTGAAAAGATTAAACACAGCATTAAATAGTGACAATCTCGTAAAAAGCTATATTATGCCGCTTTGCGACACTGAAACCGAAAATAACTTTTCAAGAATTCCCCCTTTCCTAAAGGGGGTTAGGGGGATTTTACCAACGGTCATGAATTACACCCGTTATGGTTTAGTTGTTTGAAAGTCCTGATTGTTTTTTAATTTCTTCGTGCTTTTCGTGGTGAAAAAAGGTACTAATATAACAGTTCAGCCACTAAGACACAAAGACACAAAGGATGGATATGATTGATAAATTGAGAAATTGCGAATTGAGGAATTAAAAGTGACAACATCCTTCAATTCCTAAATCCCCAAATTCGCAATCCCTAAATTATGAATTATGAGTTTTAAGAGAATTATATTATAATCTTGGTGGGTTAGTGGCTGAACTGTTACGTACTAATTAATATCGGAGATTTATTTATGCTACTTAGTGAAATGAAAAAAGGACAAACCGGCACTATAGTTCATGTCGGAGGAAATGGCGCCTTGCGAAGAAGGATACTTGAAATGGGTTTAATTAATGGCGCTGAGATATACCTGGAAAAATATGCCCCTCTGAAAGATCCTCTTGAATTGATTGTAAAGGGCTATCACGTATCCCTTCGGGTTGAAGAAGCAGCGCAAATAACCGTCAATAGTGTAGTCAATAGTGTAAAAGAGGATTTAACATAATGCATCACAAGAGTATTACCATAGCTCTTGCCGGCAATCCCAATTCAGGGAAAACAACACTATTTAACAATATTACCGGAACCAGGCAGAAAGTTGGAAACTGGCCTGGGGTAACAGTGGAAAAAAAAGAGGGAATTGTCAGTAAACACGGCTATGATCTTAAAATAGTCGATCTGCCCGGGACATACAGTTTAACCCCCTTTTCTGTAGAAGAGATCATTGCCCGGGATTATGTCCTTGAAGAATGCCCGGATGTTCTAATCGATATAATCGATGCTTCCAACCTTGAACGCAGCCTTTATCTTGCAACCCAGTTAAGAGAAATTGACTGCAAAGTTATATTCGCCCTTAATATGGCTGACGTCGCCCGCACACGCGGATTGAAGATTGATGCTGAAAAACTATCTGAACTCCTTGATCTGCCGGTAGTATTTACGATTGGAAACAAAAATGAGGGTATTGATACACTTTTGCAAAAAGCTATTGAACTGGCGGAGTCAAAATCCGAAATCTCGCAGAAGCGCAGAGTGAAGTATAGCAAGGATATCGAGAGTTCAATCGCAAAACTGCAGCGCTCAATTGAAAAAAAGATCGCCGGAATACTCCCTTATAATACCAGGTGGACGGCAATCAAGCTGCTCGAAGATGACAGGATTGTAAAAGAACGTGTTGTCCAAAAGGCGGGGGATAACGGTCAGGATATTATTCAGGAGATACAAGAGCTTCGAAAGAAGCTTATAGATCGTTTTGATGAAGAACCTGAAATAGTAATGACAGATGAGAGGTACGGATTTATTGCCGGAATAATAAAGGAGGTGCTTACAACTTCTACAAAAAATCGTATCGATATATCCCGGAATATTGATCTTGTGCTGACGCACCGGTTTATCGGGTTTCCTATTTTCATATTTTTTATCTGGGCCATGTTTCAGTTGACCTTTTCATTAGGGGCCTATCCCATGGAGTGGATAGACATCGGCGTTGGCGGTATTTCAGCATTATTTGAAAGCTTTCTTCCGGACAGCCTTTTAAAGGATCTTCTTATAAACGGTATAATTGCAGGAGTGGGAAGTGTAATAATTTTTCTGCCGAACATATTGATCCTGTTTTTCTGCATAGCGCTCTTTGAAGATACAGGATATATGTCAAGAGCAGCTTTTCTTATGGATAAGATAATGCATCTTATCGGGCTTCACGGCAAATCATTTATTCCCATGCTAATGGGTTTTGGCTGTAGTGTTCCTGCCGTCATAGCTACCCGCACCCTTGAAAGTGAAAAGGACCGCATACTTACCATACTCATAACCCCCTTTATGTCCTGCTCGGCCAAACTGCCTGTTTATATAATTCTTGTAGGCACGTTTTTCAGCGCTAAAGCCGGAACCGTATTATTTACCATTTATATTTTCGGGATTATCGCTGCATTTGTCTCCGGCCGCCTGTTTCGATCCACTCTCTTAAAAGGCGCTGATGCCCCATTTGTAATGGAACTGCCTCCATACAGAGCCCCAATGTTAAAAAGCCTGTTGATTCATATGTGGGACCGGGGCAAGATGTTTTTAAAAAAGATGGGGGGTATTATACTCATCGGTTCTGTTGTTATATGGGCTCTTTCAGCATTTCCCAGAAACATACAGTATTCTGTCGATTATGCTGCGGAAATTGCCGGAGTTAATGCATTGTATGAAACAAAAATCAAAGCTTCTGCCAAAGCTTCTGCCAAAGCTTCTGATAGATCCGGCATGCAATCCATTCAGGAAGAGCGTGATGCTGCTATAAAGAAAATTAAACTGGCTCAAGATGCAGAAAAAATGGAAAAATCATTTATGGGCAGTATCGGGAAAAAACTTGCTCCGCTGTTTGCTCCTCTTGGTATAGACTGGCGCGGCGGGGTTGCCCTTGTTACCGGTTTTGTTGCCAAGGAAATAGTTGTCAGCACAATGGGAATTCTTTATGCTGTTGAAGAAGAGGAGGCCGACGCACTTCAAAAAGCTATTATATCATCCGGCATGACTCCACTTTCAGCGCTTTCAATGATGATCTTTGTTCTGTTATATCTGCCGTGTTTTGCAACAATAGCAGCAATCAAACGGGAGACAGGTTCCTTTAAGTGGATGTTTTTTAGTATTGCTTACACCACATCTTTTGCATGGGTTGTAGCTTTTTCCGTTTATCAGGGAGGAAAGCTGATTGGATTTAATTAGGAGATTGTCTGAAAATCATTCAAAGATACTATGTCCCATTATGGTTGCAGTTCTACTCATTATTTGCAGCGCTGATGCTCTGGCTGAGCGCCTCACAATAAAGGTCCCTCTGGCAAATATCCGTTCCGGACCGGGAACAAAGTACGATATCATATGGAAGGTGGGAAAATACCATCCTGTTGTTGTTTTGGAGAAGTCCGGCCCATGGTATCATTTCCGCGACTTTGAAGGTGATAAAGGATGGATTCATAAATCTCTTGTTAATAAAATTTCATCTGTTATTACAAATAAGATTAAATGCAATATTCGATCAGGCCCAGGCACAAAATATGATATATTATTTACGGTCGAAGAGGGAATCCCGTTTAAGGTTATTAAACGAAAAGGCAAGTGGATTAATATTCAGCATGCTGATGGAGACAGGGGATGGATACACCAGTCTTTGGTTTGGTAAGAGACTTTGAAAGGAGAATATGGCTAAGAAAAAGATAACGAGAAAACAACTGCTAAAAGGACCCGATGAATTTATAAGCTTTTCATCCAGATTCTTACAATTTGCGATAAAATATAAGGTTCAAATATCATTTGCCCTTGGTGTAATTGTATTGCTTGTAATTGTTGTTTCAGGAATTCGGTATTTTTCAAATAAAGCCGAAAACAGGGCATCTGCCTTGCTGGAGCAGGCTATAACCGGATATAATTTTATTGTGAAGGATAATGGACCTGAAAAGGCTTACCAGGATATTGGGCAGGATTTTGATTTTATTATAAAAAAATATTCAAGAAGAGATGCCGCAAAATTTGCAGGTCTTATATATGCCAATATCTGTTACAATGCGGGCGATTATGAAAAGGCAACAGCCTTGTATGATAAATCTTTAAAAGACTTTAAAAATCACCCATTGATTAAAACATTTATCCTGAGCGGAATAGGTTACAATCATGAAGAAAAAAATGATTACAAGGCCGCAGCGAACTATTTTGAAATGATTGTTTCGCAATCAGGCGCTATCATGAAGGACGAGGCTCTTTTCAATCTGGGCCGGCTCTATGCGGCAATGGGTGAGAACGAGAAAAGCCTAACAGCTTTTAAGAAGATTATTTCCGACTATACTGATTCAATCTATATTGAGCTTGCAAAAGAAAAGGTAAGTGGTTGAGCCAATTCCAAAACGTCCCATTTTGCCCAATCTCTGTGTCAGGCTCAAATTTTGGCACGCAGTGAAGCTTTAGCGCTATCCTCGAAATACTCAATGTATTCCTGCGGTTACACGCAGTGAAGCATCAGCGCTCATATTTTCACCTTCCTTGACCTTGAACAAACTGAAACGTTTTGAAACAGGCTCGGTTGATTAACAAAAAAAATCGGCCAATCGGGGGAGGTGCCGATTGGCCGTTAAGGAGAAAAACAGATGAAAAAATTATCAGGTTATCTATTAGTTAAGCAACTTGCGTGCCAAGTTGTATGACTAATGCGTCTAACTCCTTTATTGTTGAGTTATCAACAGGTTGTATTTTTATCAAAAATAACTGCCGTTGTAAACTATTTATTAATAATCAAAATCGGTTTCCAAGTGGAAACGCTCAGTTTCCACTTGGAAACTGAATCCTAAGACAATCCATGCCGGCTTATTTTTTTGCTCAGGCCGCTTTTGCCGACTCCGAGAAGTTCAGCAGCATTGGACTGAACATCGTTTGTAAGCTTCAATGCCCTTTTAATCATATTTTTTTCAACCAGGGCAAGAGTCTCATATAATTTTGCATTGCTTGGTATTCCGTCAAGATACATTGAACTGTCAACATTATTCCTGAAATCCTTTGGAAGATCTGACACCCTGATGATTTCATCAGGACACATAATCATCGCCCTTTCAATAACATTCTCCAGTTCCCGAACATTTCCGGGCCAGTTGTAATCGTTAAAGATACGTTCAACCTCATGGTCAAGACCCTTAACAGGAGTATCTGAGCTTCGTTCCTCAGCATATTTTTTTATAAAGTGATTAATTAAAAGTCGGAGATCATCTATGCGTTGTTTCAGAGGCGGCAGGACAATATTCACTACATTCAATCTGTAAAACAGGTCATCCCTGAAACGGCCATGCTTCATCTCTTCCTTCAACTGTTTGTTTGTGGCCGCAATGATGCGGATATTGACGGAAACCGACTTAATTCCACCGACCCTTTCAACAATCTTTTCCTGAAGAACCCGTAATAGTTTTACCTGGAGATTTTGTGAAAGCTCGCCGATTTCATCGAGAAACAGCGTCCCTTCATCAGCGATTTCAAACCGCCCCTTCTTCATTGCTATGGCGCCGGTAAATGCCCCTTTTTCGTGGCCGAAAAGTTCGCTTTCAAGAAGATTTTCAGCAAGGGCGCTGCAGCTTACGGCAATAAAAGGTTTATCACGTCTCGGGCTGTTGAAGTGAATAGCTTTTGCCACCAGCTCTTTCCCTGTGCCGCTTTCACCCTCGATCAAGACGGTCGCATTGGTTGGCGCAACTTTACGGATTAGCTCAAAAATATCATGCATTGCCTTGCTTTTGCCGATTATGTTGCTGAAACTGTATTTTGACTTTACAGCATCACGCAGGTATCTGTTTTCTTTGACTATGCGGTACATTGAAACGGCTTTGTTCACATAAAGAACCAGCGTTTCATTATCAAAAGGCTTAAGGATATAGTTGTAAGCCCCTTTTTGCATTGCCTGTACCGCCTTTTCCACTGTGCCGTAAGCAGTCATCATTATGACCGGAAGATCGGGGTCCTCGGTCTTGATCTTTTCAAGCAATTCCATTCCGTCCATTAAAGGCATTTTCATATCGGTTAAAACAAGGTCAACATCAGAGTTGTTCAGAATTTCAAGCGCCTCTTGACCGCTATTGGCGGTTAAGGTTGCAAAACCTTCTTCTTCCAGCACAGCGCTTAATATGGGAGGATAATTTTTTTCGTCATCTACGATCAGGATAGTCTCCATTTGTCATACCTTTATAAGTAACCGTTCACGGAACGTTGAAATTGGAAATTCGAAATTCGAAACTTGGCCTTCATGCTTTTGTACTGTTGATGAACGCATTCAATTTTGGGCCGAGTTTCATCTCTCCCTAATTTCTACTTTCCAATTTCAAGTTTCAAGCCGTGAACGGCTACCAATAATCAATGGTTAATGGTGAACAGGCAATTCAATTATAACACATGCTCCATGTGTAGGTTTATTGTCAATCCGGATGCTTCCGTTGTGTGTTTCGACAATGTTTTTTACAATGCCAAGACCCAGGCCCGTCCCCTTTTCCTTTGTAGTAAAAAAGGGTTCCCATATCTTTTCCATAACATCTTCGGGAATACTTTCTCCTTCATCTTCAAAAGTAATTGTTGTTAAGTCATCCCTTGAAGCAAGCTGAATATGTATTTCCCCGCCACCGGGCATGGCCTGCATGGAGTTTATCAATATATTAAGGAACGCCTGATACAACATGGCGGAATCGGCCATTATTTTCGGGAGATTATTGTCATAATGCTTCTTAATTATATAGCCCTGTTTTTCTATCTGTGATGCAAGAAAGGTAATATTTCTGTCAAGCACTTCTTCAACACGGCACGGGGCAAGGTTAGGCATTTTAGGTTTCGCAAAATTTAAAAAATCTGTTATTATATTATTTAGTCGATCCGATTCTTCGAGAATTATATCCGGAATAGTGCTTGAAGGATCAAAATGGTTCATTTTTTTCTTTAGAAGCGCTGCTGAACTCCTGATGATTCCTAATGGATTTCGGATTTCATGGGAGACACCCGCCACCATCTCTCCCAACGAAGACAGATGCTGCGCTCGAGTTAATTGCTCCTTAAGTCGCAGTCTTTCCCGGGCTCTATTCTCAATAATTGCCTCCCCCCTTTTGACCACAAAGAAAAGGGCCAAAAACAGAGCGCCCATAATCAGGGTAATCGTGATAATAGCAAGTATCTGGAATCGAAAAATTGTTTTAAAATCTTCTGATATGTCTTGAACGATTTCAAAAACACCGAAGACCTGTCTCGTTAACGTCGGCAAAGGTTCTTCCGTGCGCAACGGAGCAAATGTAATCAATTTAGCATTTTTGGGAAATCCAAACAGAAGCTGAAAAAAGTTGCCTCTTTGAATCAGCTTTGATGTTGATGCGCCTGAAAGAGCGCTCAGATACCCTTTGCCTCCGGCATTGTTGACTCCTATCAGTTTTTGATCGTAACTATAAATAATCGTGTTATTCTTAGCATAAATGTTTACCTTCTCTACATTGAAGCTGTGCAAAGTGCTTCTGACGATCATATCCATTCTTTTGTAATATTTTTCTTCACTGAGCCGGATTACTCTATGGCGTGTTATGGAAAGAGGAAGGTAAAATTTCATATAAACCTGATGGTTAAGATTTGCCACAAGAAGCTTGGCATAGTCTTCACTCTTCTTGAGCTGCATCATCCTTGCCCAGTGGTTGTTGAGGCCTGCGAGAATCAGTATTCCTAAAAAGATTAATATCAGGCTTGTAAAGGTGAAATACTTTACCAGTTTGAATGGTTTGGTTCTTTCTTCGAGCATGGTTCTAACTTCGGCCACTATCCTATGTTAAAGTCAATTAATGCTTACAAAACAAAAAATTGAAAATTGAAGATTGATGATTGAAGGTATTCTATCCCGCCTGCCATGCATTAAATATGTCCTATCCATTTTGTTCATTATATCCACAGGAACAAAGCGGCAAAACTAAGTCATGCGAAATACAGGCATTGCGAGCAGGTAATTTTATAACAAAAAGACAGAGCGAAGCGATTCCATCAATTATCAATTATCAATTATCAATTTTAACTATGGCTCGTAAAACCAAAAAAAATGTCCGCAGCACAAGGATAGTGATAATCTGGTTAATCATTATGGCTGTCTTTATTGCAGAGCTTTTAATTTACACATGGAGCAGAGTGCAGTGCGTAAAATCCGGGTATGAAATTTCTAATGAAAATAAAAAAAATCGGAATCTTATAAATCTGCAAAATAACTTAAAGGTTGAGCTTGCGCGCCTGAAATCTCCGGAACGGCTCGCAAAGATAGCAAAAAACCAGTTTGGTCTTAAAACACCAACGCCGGAGCAGATAATTATAATTCCATGAAACCAATTGAAAAAAAACACATAAAGTTGAGAACAATTCTGATTGGTTTTATTTTCAGCACTTTTCTATTTGTTATAGGGGCAAGGGCTTTTTATTTTCAGGTTTTTTGCAGTTCATGGCTGTCAAGGAAAGCAGCAAATCAGTATGAGAAGTCATTAATATTTCAGGGAAAGCGCGGAGCAATTTACGATACAAACCACAGGGAAATGGCCTTGAGTATAGATGTTGCATCAATTGTGGCATATCCCCCCAATGTCGAGGATCCGGCGGCGACCTCCAAGGCTCTTAATAAAACGCTGAAAATTGACGTTAATTCGCTTAAGCGGAGACTCACATCTGACAGATCATTTGTTTGGGTTAAACGCAAGGTCACACCAAAAGAAGTAAAAGAAGTAAAGGCCCTTGATCTTAAAGGCATAGATTTTATAGCCGAGCACGAACGTTTTTATCCAAACAAAACCCTTGCAGCGCAGGTGCTTGGATTTTCAGGTATAGACGGGCATGGCCTTGAAGGAATCGAATATTATTATGACTCTTACCTTAAAGGAAGTACTCGCAGCTTTACGGTTTTAAAAGATGCCTTCAAACGCAGGTTCTACGCTGAAAAGAATGTGACGCCTGATTGCAGCGGGAATAACCTGATATTAACAATTGACCATAATATCCAGTACTTAACCGAAAGAGCGCTTGAAGAGGCATCTGTTAAATTTAATGCCAAATCAGGGATGGCAATTGTAATGTCTCCAAAGACCGGAGCCATACTGGCAGTAGCGCACTATCCATTTTTCAATCCAAATTCTTTTGGAGAGTTTGATCAGAATCTGTGGAGAAACAGATCAATAACAGATCCTTTTGAGCCCGGCTCAACCATGAAAATTTTCAGCGCATGTGCGGCAATAGAATCTGGAGGATGTTCTCCGAGCGCCATTTTTTTCTGTGAAAACGGTAAATACAGAATAGGCAAAAACGTTGTCCGCGATACTCATCCTCACGGCTGGCTGTCTCTACAGCAGATTATTAAGTTTTCAAGCAATATCGGCACCATAAAGGTTAGCGAAATGATAGGGCCGGAACATATTTATAAAACATTCCGAAATTTTGGTTTTGGTGAAAAGACTGGAATAGACTGTCCGGGGGAAACATCGGGTTCCCTGTCTCACTATAATAGATGGGCAAAAATTGATGCCGGCGCAATAGCTTTTGGACAGGGAATTTCTGTCTCCGCCCTGCAACTGATAACTGCGGCTTCAGCGATTGCAAATGATGGGATCCTCATGGCTCCTTATATTGTCCAGGCTATAACGGATCAGAATGGACGTCTTATAAAAAGTTCAAGCCCGCGCATGGTCAGAAGGGTTGTTTCGCTGGAGACAGCCCGAGCCGTGAGAAAAATAATGGCTTCTGTAACTACTGAAGGGGGGACAGGTGTGAATGCTGCTTTGGAAGGTTATTCTGTCTGCGGGAAGACAGGAACCGCCCAGAAAATTGATGAGAAAGGAACTTACTCGGACGAAAAATACATAGCTTCGTTCCTTGGGTTCATTCCTGCCGAGGATCCTGAAATAACTGTTCTGGTAGTTATTGACGAACCACAGGGAAAGCATTACGGCAGCATAGTTGCGGCTCCGGCATTCAAAAGGATAGCGCACGAAACTGTAAACTATATGAACATACCGTTAACCGTCGATAATTCATTTGGAAGATTGGTTGAGATGATTGTTGATTGATGATTGTCGATTGTTGATTTGTGGAATGGCTTCGCTCTGTCTTTTTGTTATAAAATTAATAGAATACCTTCAATCATCAATCGACAATCAAAAATCAACAATTTTGACTAACGGGGCAAGGGGTTGAAACTTTCTATTTTGCTTGAATCCGTACCGGAAATAAGGAGTGTAG
>JAUWQO010000121.1 GCA_030610995.1 Desulfobacterales bacterium | reverse complement strand
GTTAAAATGAGTCACCAGGAGGTGACTCATGAGACTAACAGAGTTGTTACAGGAGATCCGGAAGATGCGATTTGAAGAGGCGTATGGGGTATGGACAGAAAGTCGATTAAGTCAGGAAGAAGCAGCGCGGATGTTGGGGGTATGCGCTCGGACATTTCGGCGTTATATTGATCGTTACGAAGAAGGGGGATTGGAGGGGTTGTTGGACAAGCGGTTGACGCAAGTTTCATTGCGTCGAGCTCCTTTGGATGAAGTTTTAGCTGTTGTTGATCGTTACAGGACGCGACACATGGGCTGGAACGTGAAGCACTTTCATGCGTGGTATCGGCGTGATGGAGGGCAGAGGAGTTACACCTGGATTAAAAACACGCTTCAATCGAGAGGATTGGTTTGCAAGGCTGCCAAGAAGGGTGCACACCGAAAGCGCCATGAACGTTCTCCTCTGCAAGGCATGATGCTACACCAGGACGGAAGCACTCATGAATGGGTACCTGACAAAAAGTGGGACCTGATCGTGACCATGGATGACGCGACCAGTGAACACTATTCCATTTTTTTTGTTGCTCAGGAGGGCACAGATAGCAGCTTTCATGGGGTACGGGATGTCATTGTTAAGCGTGGTTTGTTCAGCGCTCTTTACACAGATCGGGGGAGTCATTACTGGTATACGCCCGAGGAGGGCGGTAAAGTGAGCAAAACTCAGCTCACTCAGTTTGGACGCGCCATGAGTCAATTGGGAATTGGGATGATCCCTGCCTATTCTCCGCAAGCACGTGGGCGGAGCGAACGGGCCTTCCTCACGCATCAGGACCGACTCCCCAAGGAACTGGCCGCTTATGGAATTACCACGATGGATGCCGCTAACCAATATCTGGCTGAGGTGTATCAACCGGCATTCAATGCCGAGTTCATACAGCCAGCTGCCGAGAAAGGTTCAGCCTTTGTACCCTGGGTTGGAGCAAACCTTGACGACATTCTGTGCGAACAGTACGAGCGAACAGTGATGGCTGACAACTGCGTCAGCTTTGAGGGGAAAACGCTGCAAATCCCTGCGAACCAGTATCGGTGCCATTACGTCAGGGTCAAGGTGCGGATCCATCGGTACATGGACAGCTCGCTGGCTGTTTTTCATGGGCCGAGAAAGTTGGCTGACTATGATGCACAAGGAAAACTGAAGGAGCCCAAAAAGGAAAAGGCAGCGTAGGTCCGCCGCTCGCCATCTGCTCAGGAAAAGCGGACAATTCATTTGCTACAAAAGCGGACAAATCTATTTGTTGACAACAGCAAAAAATTTGGCCTCTTCTATAGGATGAGGAACTGTGTTGAGATAAAAAGCGCCTAAAGACAGTACTGCTAAAATCGGGAATAACGATGCAAGCGTCACTACGCCTAAACCCGAAGATTCCGAGGTCCCGCTGCTTGCAATTCTACAGATACCGATGCCCAGCGCCAGGACCAGGGGAACTGTTACAGGCCCTGTAGTGACAGCGCCGCAATCCCACGCCAGGCCTGTTAAGAATTTCATATTGGGCTGAAAAAGCGCCCAAAAAGAAAAAGCCGAAAGAATGCTAACCAAAATATAAATAAAAGGCTTTAATGACCAGCCATATAAAAATCTGAGCATACCGAACAACACAGCGATGCCAACACCCACGCCTACTGAATACACAAGATAATTGGAATGTTTATTTAAAATCAGAAAAAGTAAGGGCGCATCCCAGGCCTTTACATATGCGCCGGCAGCTTTTAATATGCCGATAGCGGGTTCGGCAAAAGTTGCACCTATGCCCAAAATAAAAGCAAAGGTTAATATAATGGGCAGCTTGGTTTTTTGTGGCAGTTTAATCCCAATAACCTCGCCTAAAGGCATTAAACCTAAAAAGAGCCCTTCCATAAAAAAGGCCAGGCCAAGAACTACCACAGAAATTCCTGTTGCAACGATCGCAGCTTCACTGATAGCAATATTTAAAACAATAGTTTGAAAACAAATTAAATAAATGACTATAAGCGCTACGGATTGAACCTGTGCCATTATTCGCTTTTTTACATAAGGAACTAATAATCCAATTTTTTGGTTAGCGGTGATTTTTACTACTGACTGCTGTATAGAAACCATTATTTCTTTGTTCCCGTCTGTGATAGAATAAAAATGTGTTTGTCAAGAATATAAAAATGTTTTGCTGTTAACCTGACTTTTTAAAGCACCTTTCTCTCTTTGGAGATAGGGGACATTCAGTTTATAAGTTTATATCTGGGACGGGCTTAGAGTCCATCAGCAAATAAATGACCCTTCAGTTACATCTTCATTCTTGAGAAAGTGGTATTGTGTTGTGCAGGTAAAAGTCTGTATTAAATACCAGGCTCCTGCGTTTCAGAATATCGTAATAAATCATTATCTGCTTAACATAGTTGATCGGTTCTTTTCCCCGGCAGTATCCGTACTTGGCGTTTTTATAATACTTTTGATATCGTAAAAGAGGCAGAGTTTTTTCCATAGAAGACCACTTGTTCGGATCAAGGTCCATTTTTCTTGCAAGATTCCGCGAGTCCAGTATATGTCCCTGGCCAACATTATAGGCGGCAAGAGCTATAAACAATCTGTCCAAACCGTCAGCCTGATTAAAGAAATCATATAAATTCCTTAGATGCTGTACTCCAGCATTAATGTTTTGTTCCGGATCAAATATATCCTCCACTCCGAGGCTTTCAGCGGTTGACTTGGATAGCTGCATAAGGCCATGAGCTTCTGCATAACTTATTGCCTCAGGATCGAAATGAGATTCCTGGTATATTTGAGAAGCTATCAGCCTCCAGTCAAGATCGTGCTTTTTGGCTGCCTTCTGAATAATTGAACTATATAGCGGCAGTCTGGTGACGAGTCTCTGATGATATGTTCTGAGATCAACGTAGTCAAAAAGGTCAATATGAGCGTAATATTTATTATAAATTTCGGCAAACTTGCCGTTTTTTTTGATAGTATGAAAAAATTTATTAACACGTTCAAGAAGTTTGTGCCCATTTACGTTTAGCGCCCAACCAAGCTGTTCACTTTCGCTTATTGGGCCTGCGAGAATGGCCCTGGGATAATATCTGCGGTTTAGCAAAGCAATGTTTTTGTCTGCAACCGTTACCTCAATAGTCTTCTCTGCCACCTGTTGAATTAGTTCCTCAGTGGGCGTATTATCTTGCAGCTCAATTGTGAGATCTATTCCGTCCTTTTTGAGCGCTTCAAGCCTTTCCTGATATGACGTTCCCTTTCTTATACGGACGGTTTTACCGGCAAGATCTTCTGCTTTTTTAATGCCAGTGTTGTCGCGATGAACAATAATATATTGCTGGATTGCCATGTATCCATTGGAAAAAGCGACTTGCTTTTTCCTTTTTGGCGTAATGGTCATACTGGCTGCAATTAATTCGCCCTCTCCATCCATTAAAGCCGGAATCATTTCATCCCATTGCTCGGCGATTATTATTTCCAGCTTTACTCCGAGATAATCTGCAAAAGCATTTACAAGATCATATTCAAAGCCCATGGGCTGGTCCCGGTATATATAATAACAGTGCGAATTATTGCGGGTAATAACCTTGATTTTGCCGGTTTTGAGGATGTTATCAAGAATGGTGGCTTTGGGAGTGAACTTATAGACAAATAAAACGCATATAGAAATATATAGTATGATAATAAGTAGATAAACCGGAAGGCTCGGGACTTTATTTAAGCTGTTTCCTGCCATGGTCAATTAGAATGCTCCCAGTTGACACTTTGTTATTTTGATATTCAGGGCTTCACAGGCAGAGCTTACCATCATCTTGTGGATATTAAATCCGGATGCGATCTCCCATGCATTTATGCAAGGCAGTCTTCCTTCAACCAGCCCGTCATGGATTGCTTTTTTTAAGCTTTGGTTTTCAGGCTCTTTAGCTTTAATAATTTTTTTTTGAGGTTTATAACCAAACAGGCCGAGTTGACATTTTGTCAATCTGAAATTAAGCAGATCAACAGTTTTTCCAACCTCGGCCGGTGAAACCCGCAACTCATTTGCAATTTTAAATGCAACAAAGCATGGCAGTTCGCCGTCTTTATTCTGTTTTAAAATTTCATTTTTAATAATATTATTTATTTGTGCTTCGCCTTGATGTTTTGCTTCGAATTGATTGTTTTTCTGATCGATCATTATTTAATTCCTTTATGTAACTATTCAGCCGCTGATTTACGCTGATCATCGCTGATATTTTTACTTGACTTTCCCCGGATTAACTAAATTGAGAGCTTTGCACAATCCTCATTTTTGGTCAATTCTGGTCATTGCGAGGAGTGCAACGACGTGGCAATCTTGTGGCTTATCAATGTGTTATGAGATTGCTTCGCTTCGCTCGCAATGACAATACTGGGGTTATGCAAAGGTCTAAAATTGTTAATGTTCTGTGATTTCTTTGTATTTAGTGCCTGAACGAAAACCCCTCTTTTTGTCATTTCGACCGAAGGGAGAAATCTTGTAGCTGTTTACGACTTGAAATTGGAAAGTAGAAATTTGGGAGAGATGAAACTCGACCCAAAATTGAATGCATTCATCAACAGTACACGTGCAGCGCAGGCGCTTGCGCCGCGTGAAAGCATGAGGCCAAATTTCCAATTTCTATTTTCCAATTTCTATTTTCAGTGTTATAAAATTTCTCGTTCCGTTCGAAATAACAATTTTGGATAGTTTCCGTTCAGGCACTATTTAAACCTATCTGTGTTCATCTGTGTAAATCTGTGGCTGAATAGTTACATACATTGTAAACTATTTTTTATACCGCAATTCAATTAAAAACACAATTCAGACCTCGTTAAAAAAGATTTGTATATGATCTTCAAGTCCTTTATTCATAACGGATCTGATAAAAATTGGACATTGGGTCGGTCTGGGTTCAAAGGTTCACAGTTCCAGGTTCAGAGTTAATCGCTTCGCGATTTTTTCCGATGCCACTGATTTTACCGGGTAAGCATTATGAATCTGTCAACCTCTGAACCTTGAACCGTTGAACCGTAACCACTAAATGGAATCGGAGTTTATTGTCCAATAAATCACCCCTTAATTAGCAAAAATTTACGAGGTCTGTTAAACAGGTATTAATTCCAAATTTCCCCACAAACCTATTTCGTCACCCATAATAATTGCAACAGCATCAATCCCTGCAATATTTTTCCCAATATCAATTGCCTTTGGGATATCAGCTTTTGATTTAATATGATTGCCTATTGAAGTTGCTGCTGCATCGGCAAGAGGGCATGATTCTGATAATACACATACAGCATCAGCATTGCCAAGGCTTAATGAATGTCCGACACTACCTGATGATGTGCACACAGCAGCAGGTTTTTTTATTGAATCTATTCGAAATCCAATACGTAAGCTTAATGGAGATTTGCCTGCAAAAATACCGATTTTAACCGGTTCATTTGTTTTTAAAAAAATATCGCCTCCATTTTCTACAACAACTTCATCAGAAAATGATAAAAGATCAAGTCCAACATATTCTGCAATTGCGCCGGCAACCGCAGCCATTGGCCCAACACCTGCTTTATTGCCGGCATTTACCATATCTCTGACTATGCTCGGTGCAGGACCGTTAATTTGCCACGGTTTAAGTGTTTTTTCAAATTCAGGATACCTGTTAATATAGCTCTCAACATATCCTCTATATTTCAAAACCAATTCCGTTGTTTTATCCGCAAGGATTTCCCCGGCATGTATGAACAAATCTGTTTCTTTAACAACTACATTAAAGGAAACCAGATCATTTTTTTTTACCAGATTGCGGTAGGTACGATTTTTATTCACTCAACCCCTGATCCCTGACACCTAAAGCCCTGACCCCAATTATTGTTGACTTAAGCACATTTTGTTTTGGTTTTGAACCGCAGAATGTCGAACAAGGAATGTCGAATTACGAAGGAAGGTACTTAATAATTTTTAAAAAACATCCACATTTCGACATTCAATATTCCCTGTTCGACATTCATCATTCAATTGGCGCTTCTTGACACCGAAATGATCACGTTTTGGTCTATGTCACTTTTTTGTATTGCACCCGTTTTGTTTAAATTAACGCTCATACTCCCCGATCCCTGACACCTGATCCCTGATCCCTGCTTTTTTTATTTTATCTGAATTTTCGGCCTCATTTCAATTGGGCACTGTCTCAAGAAATACTTATCCGTCATACCGGCAATAAAGTCTCTTACAATTTCTTCTTTGCTGTGATTTTCAATATAATCGTATGACATATCTTTCAAAAATCTTGTGAAAATCACTGACGAATGATTCTCATTTTTAACATCATTGAGATATCTTTCAAAAAGTATTTCAAAAAGTTCTTTTATTCTTTCCCGGCTGGTTTTAATTTTTGAATTCATGTAGATATATTTGAGATTAAAATCTTTTAATTTTTTTAAAGCATCAGATATTTCGGCACTAAATGCCGTATATGATTTTTGAAAGCTGCTTTCTATAATATCCGTAACGAGATTATATACAATTGTTCCGTTCGTATTTCCCAGGATTTTTACAATATCCTCAGGGATATCGGAACGTTTAATTACTTTCAATCTCATGGCATCTTCCAGGTCTCTTCCAATGTAGCTGATAGTATCTGCCATGCGTACAACACAGCCTTCAAGAGTCATGGGAATCAGTTGCATATCCGGCGCAGTTTTTTTTGCTGCAAGCTCTTCATCTATTTTTATAAAGGTTTTATTTCGCTCCGGTTTAAGCATTTCATTATGTATCTCTCCATCATGACAAAGTATTCCATCCAGGGTCTGAAGACATAGATTCCATCCTTTTCCTTTTCGTTCTACCCTGTCTAAAAACTGCACGCCCTGAACGCTGTGTAAAAAACATCCAATGCCGCAAGATTCGCATATCTCAGACAAAAACCTTTCACCATCATGTCCGAAAGGAGTATGCCCAATATCATGCCCAAGAGATATTGCCTCAATAAGATCCTCATTTAATCCAAGAAAACGACCTATTGTTCTGGCTATCTTGGATACTAACTGAACGTGCAGCACTCTGTGAGTTATGTGGTCGTTCTCAATAAGATAAAACACCTGGGTTTTATCAATATATCTTGTATATGCAAGAGCGTGAAGAATTCTATCGACATCCAGAGAAAAGGCCTGACGATATCCATGTTTAAGCTTTTCTTCATGTAAACGACGGAAGCCTTTGGAGTTTAATGTAGCTAAGGGAGATAATGACTCAGCTTCCCGCTGATTTAAAGCCGATCTTATATTATCCAAGAGCATTTTTATTACAGCTCCTCATTTTCAATCATATCTTCCATGAGTTTAATATAATCTATTCCAGCCCTTCGGAAGCCTTCTTTCCCATATTTCATATTTGCTTCAAGAACATAATATCTGTCTTTATACATACAGATATCAATGCCTACATCATTCCATTTGCAGCTCTGCGCTGTATGAAGTGCAAGATCAAGGGCTTCCTCTGGAACAGGGTCTAAACTAATAGTCCCTCCAACTGCGACATTACTTCTGAAATCACCAGGAGGAGATAGCCGCCAGTAAGCATGAACTATTCTATTTCCAATAACAACCACCCTTATATCGCGGTCTGATGGTATGTATTCCTGAATGTAAGCGGGACTAACAATATTTAAGTAGGCAAAAAGGTCATCTTCATTTTTTATAAGGTAAACCCCTCTCCCCATGGCTGATCCTCTTGGTACTTTGCCGATAAAAGGGAATTTAAAATATTCTGTAATAGTGGGTTTCTGGCGCTTTCCGTAAAATACCCGCGTTCTGGGATGAGATATCTCCAGCAGATCAAACAACGCTGTCTGTTTAATCTTGTCCTGAACACACTTGTATGTGTGATAACTTGGGAAAGTACTTTTCCCCATTGCATCAAACAGATCCGCATAGAAAGTTGTCGGGTAATATATTTTTTTTGCGCTTCTAATTAAATCCGCCTCTTGAGGGCTGTAATCAGAAAAATTCGGTCGAACTCCCAAAGTAATTACATTCCTGCAATCTCTAAGACGTGCCTCTATGGCAATAACTTTTTTGATTTCACACATAGTATCTCTCTAAAAAAACGATGGCATTTTAGCTTGACGAAACAAATAGGCTGTGCGACGAGCTTCAGGTATAACCAAATTCAAAGCAGGAAACTGTTTGAGAGTATTAGAGATCGTTAAGAAAGAACCGGGTGCAATACAAAAAAGTTGCATCATTGATGATAATATCTTTAGCCATTGAACATGCTGATTTAATGTCGAATGTCGAACAGGGAATGTCGAATTACGAAGTCTTGTTTTTGTTTGGCAATACCTATACTTGTTACATGTTACAAAAATCGAGATCAATTGATTATTCTCATCTATCAATACGTTAAATTAGCGCACCTTCGGTGCGGACATAAGTGCCTTGTGAGCTAATGTATATTAAAGTGCCTAAAATTCTGGTACGCCTTAGGCGTGCTAATTGATAACACTATACTATGAATCTGCCCCATTGTGTCATTAATGACTTAAAAAACGTAAATATTCGGCCAACCCTTTTTTTCAAAAAACATTAAAAAAGTTCGGGACACGCTTGAATTAATCTGCTATAAAGAAAAGCATGAAATATGCTTCTTAGAAGAATATTTTGATAATTCAGTGAGATTCCGTGAAAATCCGTGGTGAACTTTTACTTTAACCTAAATTGAGCGGTTTTTTACTCGATCTGCACCAATCTTTTGAGCATCAAGGAC
>JAUWQO010000159.1 GCA_030610995.1 Desulfobacterales bacterium | reverse complement strand
TAAAGAACTTGGATGTGGATTTATGATGCCATTTGAAGGGGCAATTGGAAATTGCCTGCTACGATCCCTGGGACTGTAATGTCTTCATCAAGAGATTCCCAGCGTAATGCAAATCCATCCAGCCTTATTTTGACTTCCTTGAGCTGATGATCTGTAGCTTTTGATAGAATTTTAAATCGATCAGCCGGAAATACAATAATGCGGCTATCTGTTAAATAGATATAAATCCTTCTGCCTTCCGTCCAGGCCTTAATTGCGGTAGGTTCTACAATTTCCATTTTATTTATCTCGGGATTCATTATATTTCCCCATTAAAAGAAGTTGATTTTCAAATACGATCTTTTCTATTTTTCTGATGGTCAATGGTAGTACACCTTTATTTCTTGCCAATCGAACTGGTTGAAGCCAAAATTTACACTCGCCATCAGGAGTTGCGACATGAATATGTGGTGGTTCGTTTCCTTCATCTGAATAGAAATGGAATCTGAAGGAACCTATTTTCATGACCGTTGGCATAACAAAATAATATAATATCTAATTTTTTATTACAAGTGATTTTTAATATCCACAGATTACGCAGACCCGCCTGCCACTGCGAGCCAGCCCGCTTGCCGAGCCTCTATATCATCGTAAGCCACCAGCGGGTAGGCAGAGCGAGGCGGCCAGGGGCACGAGCGGGCAGGTTACACAGATTAAATAATGGTAAGGGACGAAAAGACATATAAAATCATTGGGGCGGCGATTAAAGTCATTGGAGCCAATTTTCAACCTTTAGGTTAGGCACCCTTTTGAAATGTCGAATGTTTCCTGTAATCAATGTCATATTCCTGGACAAGGCTATTGACGCAATCTGCAAATCAGCATGTTCCAAAGGGGGAAAGCAAGCCAAGAAATCAAATGGCAAAATGGTAACGCGCGGCAGAAGAATGGCTTCAAATAGTTTAAGTAATCTCAACATATTTGAGGATTTCATTATGCCATAAAAAACCTCTCCGATAGTAATCGCTGTGGTAAATTGATCTTTTCTTGGCACTTTTTTCAGACGATCTATCAATTTTTTTGAGGGAATTTTCTTCATGACGTTGGTATAAATATCAGTATCGAAGATAAACACTATATGTCTACCTTTCTACCAAAATCACCAGTTCTTCTCTTATATGCTTCCATGGCTTTTTCTGCAACTTCTTCAAGCTCCGGTGCCATGCCAACGGCTCCTATCAAGCCGTCTTCAGGAGAGCCGGCTTGAACTTTTTCGAGAAGTTCCAAATCTTCGATAGATATGATAGCGGCAAATCGTTTGCCTCTTTTGGTAATAATGATATGCTCTCCAGCGTAAGCTGCTCGACTGGCAAATTCTGAAAGAGAACTTTTCGCTTTGGCCAAGTTTACTTGTCGCATAAAATGCCTCCTTAGATAGTCATTATAGACATTATGTTTAATATAAAATAACCATATCCAATAATCAATAAAAAATCTCGTTGCTGTCCAAAATAATTTGAAATACAAATTGAGAGGTTAGCAACCCCAGTACCATCTGCCGGAGCTACCTTGGTTAAATGGTCTTCGAATTAAACGGGGTAAAACTTCGCTCCTCATTGCATGCCCCAGTTAAACAAAAAAAACAGAGAGGTTTAACCCCAGTTAAATAGTCTAAAGAATTTCACGGGGCAGGCGGGGTAAAAATTTAACAGGGCGGGCTTGCTCGGATAAAAATAGTCATCGTTTCGCGAGAAAAACATTATGTCAAGATCTCGAAGAAAAACCCCCATGAGGGGCATCACTACAGCGGAAAGCGAGAAAAAAGATAAGCAACTCGCCAACCGAAAGGAACGGCACAGGAACTGCCAGCTCCTTGGCCATTTCCTTGATGAGACGCTGCTCATGCACCGCAGGTAGGCCGGGAACCCCTGGCTTATGGATAAGGATGGCAAGGCATTTTTTGATCCTGAGAAGTATCCGGGACTCATGAGAAAATGATTATAGGAAAACCAGGAAGCCACAAACGTGCGTTGCGTCGTCATCATGATAAACGCAAAAAGGCATGGGTTCGCAAAACGCTGGGCCACTATTTTATGTATGCGACAGATCTCCCTGCACGTCGGGTGGGGATGTATTCCCGCACACCGAAGGTTTGCTCCTGTTTTATGTGTGGCAATCCAAGACGCTTTCACCAAAAGCCAAACATTCAAGAACGCCGAGCAACGTTTAACCTTGATGAGTTTATCGGCTAAGCCGCTTCTCCTTTACCCAAAATGGCATAGCTTTTCCGGAGAGGAATGGCCTTCGGATTCCACAGGGCGCCGCACGGCGGCATCTTCGACAGGCGTGGCAGGCGCAGATTAGTAAAGGAAACGAAAAAATAACCGCTGAACGCGGCGGAAACCGGCAAAAAGGGCTGGGAGCCAATACCTGCGCCTTAAAAAGGCATTGACATTGCTATATATGTGCCATTATAATGCAACGGCAATGAAACATAATGGCGGTTAGAGGATGGAAAAAGAAAAATTAAAAGAACTTATCATTGGGCATAAGGAAAAATTTCTCTCCAGGGGCGGGCTTGTCAGGAGAGAGATTCAGGATGAAATCGCAAGATATATCCCGCAGCGTGAGATCCTTATCATTACCGGTGTAAGGAGAAGTGGCAAATCATCTCTCATGAAGCTCTTATGTGATGATCTCCTCAACAGCAAGGATGTTTTGGAAAACAACATTCTTTATCTAAACTTTGAAGATGAACGATTTGTACCATTTACCGTTCAAGATTTTGAACCGCTTTACGAAACATTTATTGAGTTGGAAAATCCTCAAGGGAGAATCTATCTGTTTTTCGATGAGATCCAGAATATCAGTGGATGGGAAAAATGGCTGAACAGGCTCTATGAGTTCGAAAATGTAAAGATTTTTGTCACCGGTTCCAATGCCTCCTTGTTGAGCTCTGAAATCTCTACAGCCCTGACCGGCAGGAATCGTCAAATAGTGACCTGGCCATTTTCTTTGCGTGAATTCCTGACAATGAAAAGGGTGATAATTGATGCCAAAAGTTTATACAAGAGACAGAAGAAGGTTGAAATAAAAAGGTTGTTCAGAGAATATCTCGAATTAGGCGGATTTCCCGAAGTCCTGAAAATAGGAGACACAACACTACTGGAACAGTATTACAAGGATATCATCTATCGTGATGTCATTACCCGCCGTGGCATTAAAAATATTAAAGAGATAAAGGAACTAACCCTGTTTTTGGCGGCTAATCCAGGCACAGTCCAAAGTTATAAGAATATGCAGAGAATGATTGGAGTCAGGAGCCAGAATACAGTTAAAAGTTATCTCGAAGCGTTAAATGATGTCTATCTGTTTTTTTCTATGGACTTGTTTGATTATTCTCTGAAACGACAGATTTATAATCCCTCTAAAATCTATTGCATTGATGCGGCGCTGAGCAATTCCATCAGCTTTAAATTCTCCCGAAATATGGGACATATTTATGAAAATATAGTTTTTTTGGAGCTGCTGAGAAGAAATAAAGAGCTTTACTACTGGAAGTCCAAAAAAGGCAGGGAGGTTGATTTTATCATCAAGGAGGGTCTTAATATCACCGAAGCTATTCAGGTTTGTTATTCTTTGGAAGATGAAAGAACCAGACAAAGGGAGCTACAGGCTCTGATAGAAGTAAAAGATGAGCTAAGAGCCGAACGCCTTACGGTGATTACCGATGATGAAGAATCAACTGTTCCTGTCGAACTCCCACGTGGTCAGGGCGAGATCAACATCATCCCTCTGTGGAAATGGTTGCTCCACCCAAAAGACCACCCAAAAGAAGTCGCTAAGGGAGCAGATATTGCAACTAATTACTGAGAATCCGAAGATTTCACAGAGGGAAGCGGCAGAGGCTCTTGGCCTTAGTTTTAACGCGGGTACAGGCTTAGATATTAAGTGTGCATGCACAGTTCTTGCACAGTAGATTAGAATCGGATCGCTTGGAATCGACAAGGAAAATTTCTGCAATGCTTCATAATTACATAAAGGTTAGAAAGGAAAGATTTTAGCATGTCTTCCGGTCTCCTTTCTCCAGTCCCCGGCCTCCCTTTTGTTAAGCGTATTTTCGATCTAACTCTGGCCGGTTTTTTATTATGTTTTTTGAGTATTCCGATTCTTGTTGTCGGATTGATGGTTAAGCTGACTTCTAAAGGGCCTGTGTTGTATTGGTCAGACAGGGTAGGTATTAACAATACGATTTTCAGGATGCCCAAATTTCGGACGATGCGCATTAATACCCCTGCTGTCGCAACCCATCTGATGAAAAATTCTGATGTTTACCTTACACCGATCGGGTCTTTTTTGCGCAAGTTCAGTCTGGATGAATTGCCGCAGCTTTACAGTGTTTTAAAGGGAGACATAAGTTTTGTGGGTCCACGTCCGGCTTTGTATAATCAGGATGATTTGATAGAACTTCGAACTAAAAAAGGGATTGATAAACTTATTCCGGGAATTACCGGCTGGGCTCAGGTAAACGGCAGGGATGAATTGCCGATTCCAATAAAGGTTGAATTTGACGAGTATTATCTGAAAAACAGATCTTTCTTCTTTGATCTTAAGACCCGCCTGCCATAGCTTATAATAATTCAGTAGTAATTGATGAACTTAGTGAACAACACCGTTGTGTCTGCTTTGATATGTAGTACAGGCATAGCGGGCAGGTATTGTGGATGACAGTTGTGAAGGTTGTGAGGAGGGAAGGGGTTACGCATTGAGAAAAAAGCTGGAATTGGCCACAGACATACACAGACATACACAGACATTTGTCCAGCGGACCCGCCCGTCTCGCCTGAGCGCTCGCGATGGCGGGCAGGCTTCGCTGGACAAAAATGGTCATCGCTTCGCTGGGAAAAGACAGAGATCAGAAATCAGATGTCAGTGCAGATTTTTTTGTCAAATGGTTCTTTTTGAATTTTTTAAGCTCCATCACCTCGAATGTATATGCTCTGCCTATTTTATAGGCCGATACTCGACCTGTTTTGATCCATCTCCTGAGTGTTACAGCTGATACCCCGAGATATTCCGATGCCTGTTTCAGATTAAATGGTTTGCTTGCGATTTCGTCCTGCCATTCCTTTACGTCCAAAATCTCAGGGAGATCATGATGAGTGCCTTTTATTCCGAATTCTATAATGTGACGCGCGATTTTTTCTTTTTCCTCCATTGGAAGAAGGTATATTTCTTTTATGACTTTTTCTGCTGTTGGCATTTTAACCCCCAATTTCTTTTAAATATTTTTTTAGGTTCTTATAAAAGTTTTCATGTGGACCAGCCTGGTACAATACAAGGTAATCGCTTTCAACCTTATAAGCAATCAGGATTAATTGATGGCCGATCGTAAATTTGTGCACTCTGAAGCCATTCAAATCTCCTTTTTTAAGTTCACCAATTTCAGTATCGGTCAGGATTTCTTCCACCGCATCTAAAATAACCTGTTGAAGGTGTCGTGGATGTTTCTTTGCATACTTTTTAAACCGCGGCATCTGAAGAATTTTCAGAATTATACTTATCATAAGTTATCATATGTTGTCAACGATTAAATAGGGCACTTGCAGTACTTGCGTGACGTCCATTGGTTTATTGCTTTCTTTAATATGCTGGGTTTCGATGACAGAGTTCTTATAGAAGGTGGGTCTTAAGTTTCTATCCGTTTTTTGATGAGACTGTAAACTTCTTTTCGATGGATTATACCGAGAATTAAAATATCGTTACTGGAAACTTTGAAAACAATACGGTAATCTCCGACTCTCAATTTCCAGTATCCTTTGAGGGTTCTTCGCAACGGCTTTCCATAGGCTTCAGGTTGCGTGGCAAGCCGATCTTCGATGGCTCTCTTGATCGTACCCCTGTTTTTAGCATCAATTTTAGGCAGGTCAGATCTTTTAACGTCCGGATGGTATTTGAGTTTTAAGACCATACATCATCATGGCTTAGCGCCTTAGAGTCATTCCATGACTTTTCCCTTTTTTCAGCAAATGCAGAAAGGGCGATATCCTCTTGAATCTCCAGGGCCTCTTTGAGCAAATCCCTGACTTTGGCTGATAATGAGACATTATCCTTTTCTGCCAGAAGTCGGACATCCTGGTAAAGCAAATTGTTCAGGACTACATTTATACGTGGATTTTGAGCCGGCATAGTCTTTTCCTCCAGAT
>JAUWQO010000126.1 GCA_030610995.1 Desulfobacterales bacterium | reverse complement strand
CCTGTGCGGTTAGATAATTTTCAAGTCCCCTCTAATAAGAGGGGATTTAGGGGTGTGTTCATATGATATGCTGCTACATCCTTTTACACACCCCGTCCGCTTCGCGTCCACCCCTCTTGTTAGAGGGGATTTGAGAGGATTAACCGCACAGGTCGAAAAAGTACGGTTTTTGGCAGGTACCTGAAGCTTATTACGCAAAAGTTATTTTCGGTTACAGTGTCGCGAAGCGGCATAATATAGCTTTTTACGAGTTCATCAATAATAAAAGGCCATAAATAAAATGAATATAGAACATGAACAGATAGATTTTGATATACTTTTTGTTGGGGGCGGCCCTGCAAGCATTGCAGGCGCCATTAGATTGATGCAGTTAGCCAAACAAAAGAGGATAAACCTTGAAGTCGCTATTATTGAAAAAGGGGCTGAAATAGGATCACACGCTTTGAGTGGAGCTGTTTTAAATCCTATTGCATTAAAGGAGCTTATCCCTGATTTTCTTGAAAGAGGATGCCCGGTTGAAACAACCGTAAGAGAAGACGAATTTTACTTTCTGACCCGGAACAAATATTATCGTCTCCCATATACGCCGCGATATATGCGAAACAAAGGCTTTTACATTATAAGCCTTTCACGGTTCACAAGATGGCTTGCCGGAATTGCCGAAGAGCTTGGAATAAACATCTTTCCAGGTTTTGCGGGCAAAGAGGTTTTATATGCTCTTGATCAGAAGAGTATCATCGGGGTGCGCACAGGAGACAAGGGGTTGGGAAAGGACGGCTCCCGCAAGGACAACTTTGAGCCTGGAATCGATTTATTGGCCAAAGTAACTGTATTTGGCGAAGGGGCAAAAGGAAGCCTTGTGCAGAATATTGCAGACAAGCTTGATATCTTTTCAGGAAAGATGCCGCAGGTCTTTGAAACAGGCATCAAAGAGGTTATACAACTGCCTGAAAACAACTATTTTAAGACCAGTAAAGGCAATGATATACATACATTCGGCTACCCTCTGGGCATTACTACACCCGGCGGCGGTTTTATTTATGAAATGGAAGATAACAAAGCATCTCTGGGATTTCTTGCAGGTCTTTCATATCAAGAGCCTATGCTTGATCTGTATGAGGAGTTCATTAAATTCAAACATCATCCTTTAATATCACAAATCATTCAAAACGGCAGGGTAATCGGACAAGGAGCAAGGACCGTTTCCTCTGGAGGATATTATACTATTCCCAGGCTCGCTGTTAATGGCGGACTATTCATCGGCGGCAGCGCATCAATGCAGAATACTCCGGGGCTAAAGGGCATACATGTTTCCATGAAATCCGGTATGCTGGCAGCAGAGGCAATAATAAAAGCCTGCGAAAAAAGCAGCTTTACACAGGAAGCGCTCGGTAATTATCATGAATTGTTTGAAAAAAGCTGGTTAAAAGAAGAGATTTATGAAGGGAGAAACTTTTCCCAGGCCATGTCAAAAAAAGGATTGATAAAATTTATACATCTTGGCGCTCAATATTTCACAAAAGGACGCGGAATATGTGACAAAATGCCTGTTGAAGAAGATTACAGAACCCTGCGGCCTGTAAAAGCGGATACTAAAGGCTTTAAAGGTATAGGTCCTGATAAAAAGCTTTTTGACGGTGTTTTATATGTTGACAAACTTACAGGAGTTTATCTGTCCAAGACCATGCACAGAGAGGACCAGCCGTGTCATATTGTTATCCATGATCAAAATCTGTGCATGAATGAATGTTATACTACCTATCAATGCCCCTGCATAAGATTCTGCCCTGGCAATGTTTACGAAATCGAGGAAAACGGATCGCAAAGACGGCTTAAACTTAACCCGTCTAATTGCCTTCACTGCAAAACGTGTGAAATAAAGGATCCTTATGAAAACATAACCTGGACATGCCCGGAAGGCGGAGAAGGACCAGGCTATACAATATTGTAGATGAACGTCCAACATCGAACATCGAACGTCCAACATCGAATAATGATGTCACTCCGCTCTTCAAACTATTTTAAGATCGAGATAAATCAAGAACAACTCAGGCATCCTTCATTTGCCAGTTTACACTTTTTTGATGTCGGTTCTTGCCTGGTTGCCATGCTCCGGCATAGCAACCCATATGGTATGCATTCCCACGCTGGAGCATGGGAACGAGAAAAGATGAACGTCCAACATCGAATAATGAAATCGGTGAGTTTATGCTGAGGAACCGAAGTACTCTGCCAGTTTATAAATTGGCAGAATTCCTTATTCAAAATTCGACGTTGGATGTTCGATGTTCGACGTTCATAGCTTTTAGCTTGATGGCTACGTCCTTAACCCACCCGTTCTATTTTTTACAATCTTCCTTTTCTCAAAATAGCCACAAGAAGCCATATCCCCATTAGTGCAGCCGATATAAATCCAACAATCCCGATTATAGATAATCCGTGAAACAGCGGCGGAGTTTTTGCAAAAACTATCAGGGCTGAACCGATGATAAGTGACGCAATAACGATTGAAAACGATATCCTGTTGCTTATCTGGTTATAGGTATCAAGCACGGGCTCAAAACCCTTATGCTCAAACTTAACGCTTAATTTCTGCTGTTTGATAAGGCGTGTAATATCAAGAGCATCCTTAGGGAACTGCTGTATAAATTTAAGCAGTTCGGCGACAAGAGTTACAATATCGCCGGCAATCCTTTTGGGGTAAAACCTTGCGCGCTTTACCCTTTCAATAAATGGCGCTGCCCGCGTTATCATGTCAAAATCAGGATCAAGCATAAGCCCGACCCCTTCTGTTGAGCTGAAGGCCTTCATCATAAGAAACATATCGGGCGGTATCCTGAGGCGGTAACGGGACGCCACTTCAAGCAGACCCTGAAGCATTTTCCCAATTTCAATATCTTTCAACGGCTTGTAAAGGTGCCGCTCAATAAAGTCTGACAGGTCTCTTTCAAGCAATTTGATATCAGGCTCTTCATCATGGTCGGTTAGTTCCAGCAGCAAACGAGTTGCTTTTAAAGTATCTTTATGCACCACGCTATCGAGAAGATCGACAAAATCCTCACGTGTCTGCCTGTCAACAGTGCCCATCATTCCAAAATCGAGCAGACATATAACATTGTTTGGCAGCACAAAAATATTTCCAGGATGAGGATCAGCATGAAAAAAACCGTTATCAAATACCTGTTTTAAAGCAAGGTCAGCTCCGCGAACGGCAATGATTTTTCTGTCATATCCTGCATCATCAAGCCGGCTGATTTCAGAAATCTTTATGCCGTCTATAAACTCCATTGTAAGAACGCGAGATGTCGAAGTGTCTCGAAATACCTTTGGGACATAGATAGTGGGGTCATTTAAAAATTCCCTTGCGAAACGCTCCATGTGTGTCGCTTCTATGGAATAGTCTATTTCCCTTTCAAGTGTTCTGCTGAACTCCTCGACAACTTTGACGGGCCGGTGCAGCTCCATCTCTTCTACATGCTTTTCCATAAGGGTTGCCAGATGGAACATGATCTCAAGGTCAACCTCAATAATCTTTTTTATACCGGGACGCTGAACCTTAACCGCCACATCTTCGCCATCCTTTAATTCCGCCCTGTAAACCTGGCCTATCGATGCAGATGCCAGAGGGGTTTTATCAATAGATGCAAAGAGTTCTTCCGGCACTGCGCCAAGCTCAACCTTTATGATATCCCTTGCTTCGTCAAAAGGAAACGGAGGCACCATATCCTGAAGTTTGGAAAGTTCGTTTATAAAATCAACCGGCACAAGATCAGGACGTGTGGAGAGTATCTGTCCAAGCTTTACAAATGTCGGTCCAAGCTCTTCAAAAGCCAGCCTGACCCTTTCCGCCCTGGACAGCTTTTCAAGACGATCGCGGCGTTTTTTTGATATCATATTAAGGCCGATTTCTATATACTGCTCTATCTTCAGCACTTCAACAAGATCGCCAAAACCATACTTGAAAAGAACAGTCAGGATCTGTCGATAGCGGTTCAGATGGCGATAGGTACGGCCTATTACTCCGATTTTTCGTATACTAAACATGATAGTTTATACTCTATGCTCCATGCTCTATGCTCCACGCTCTACTCTTTTTCGCTAACAGCCTTTTTCAGCTCCCTTATCTCTTTTTTCAAACCCTTTAACTCATCTGCGGTTACCAAATCCGCCTTTTTCAGCAACTTTTTTACTGTTTTCTCCACCCTTTCTTCCAGTTTATTCTGGGCATCCTCATACCTTTCCTGAAGCTCATCAAGAAACTTTTTTCCCTCCTTTTCAGACATCTCTCCCTTTTTTACAAGCTCTTCAGCCAGATCTTCCACCTCGTCCTTGGTTTTAAGGGCAAGGCCGATGCCGGTAAACAGCGCCTTTTTAATAAGATTAGACATAGCATACTCCTTTTTTATGATTTATCTGTTTATAACCGTTCGGCTGTTCAGGGTTCAGGGTTAGTTGTCTTGCGTTACCCATATGTCTTGAGATAGCTAATGAATCCACAAATTACAACATTTTGCAAAATCCTTTGCCGCTTTCTTAATTTCTTTTTGCGACCTTGACAGTTCAAAATCCATTCAATCCTCCCAAAGATGACAACCAACTATAACCCTTTAACAAACTATTATTTTAGTAAATTAACATATATATAAGACTATTGCAAGTTACAAGTTAACTTTGGTGTCACCCATTAACATTGCCGGTCGGTTTTTTCAACTTTCAGAAAAAAATCGAAAATAAACTTGCTTTCCGCCTAATAGGTGTTATTATTTGTTAAATTAATAATGGCCCGTCCTTAATTGGCGGGCCGGTTTCGTTCTAAAGGAAAGTACCATTTGTCAAAGTGGCATCCTGAAGTTTGGGACTATGAGAATTTTTTGAAAGGAGGATGTCAACTATGGCTAGTGGAATTGTAAAATGGTTTAATAGCAGTAAAGGTTATGGATTCATCGAGCAGGAAGAAGGCGCGGATGTATTTGTTCATCATTCAGGAATCAATGCAACCGGCTTCAAGTCTCTTTATGAAGGCGACAGAGTTACCTTTGACATAGAGCAGGGTCAAAAAGGACCTGCTGCAGTAAATGTAACTGTAGCTTAGATCATATTTTTGAGTTAAAAAAGGGTATTCCATCAAATTAAGAAGGAATACCCTTTTTGTTTTATTTTTTAAACCTAAGTTGAGCGATTTAGGTTAAAGCATTCCGTCGAGATACGGTGCGGCACGAAGATGCCGATAAGGCAAAAAAGAAAAGGAGATAAAAATAATGGCAGATCGTTCTAATATTACTCTTTACAGCGGTGGGCACAAAGGGGCTGAAGCTGAATTCGGAAGGCTTGCTGATCGCTGGGGGATTCAGGAAGTTAACTTTTCGTTCGAGGGGCACGATATCGAGCGTTCCAGAGGCGTTCGGGTGCTGAGTCAGGAAGAACTTGAAAAGGGGAATGTCAGCATGGAGATAGTCTCTACCCGCATGGGCCGGAACTATTCAAGGGTTGAAAAGATCCGAAAGGTCATCCAGTCCATTTTTCACATGGTTAACAACGGCTACCACGTGATAGCGGTCGGATGGATACAGCCGGATGACACCGTAAAAGGGGGAACCGGATGGGGTGTTGAGCTGGCAAAGCTCTTTAACCGTCCAGTCAGCGTGTATGATCAGGAACGCAAAGGATGGTTCTGCTGGAAGGATAACGGGTGGGTATCTGAAACGCCTGTAATTATAGACAAGACATTCGCCGGAACCGGAACCCGAAATCTCAGCGACGAAGGCCGCAAAGCGATTTACGAACTTTTCGAAAGCTCGTTTGGACAAGCAGATGACGATTAACCCGTCCCCTGCCATTCCTCCATGTTTGATTTCGCAAATTATTTTTTATTACCGCCGAATGTCGAGTTGAGCTGCAAAATTTCTTGTATAACTGGTACGATGTGGCTGGTTATGCAAGCAATTTGAGTAATACCGGTGTCACCCATTTTTCATAGTGCGGACCCGCTTGCTATGTGGTGTGGGGAGGGGGAGAGGAAAACTCCCCCTTACCCGATTGGGCCTTATTCTTTTCCTGAGTTGAATTGAATGACTTTTCCCCAGTGGATTGCGCCGGTTGAGTTGCAAAACATCTCCATGAATTCAAGGGAAAATCTGTTAACCACCTTCGAGTACTCCTCAAGGAATTGCTCGTTTTTCTCTTTTGCCTTATGACCAAGAGGTTCAATAATTTCAGTGTATAGATTTTCGTTACCGGAAACAAATGCCCAAAATCTCTGGCCGCATAATTTCAAATATTCGCCTTTGTCGGGTGTGTTGTCTTTACCATAGCAGCAGCCGTTGACCGCAATGACGTTAAGAGACGACGCAATGTTGGTCCCTAAAATTCGCTTCGTCTTACGAAAATTGTCTTTCATTTTTTTTATTTGGCTGGAGTTTCCCCAATTTGGCCCTGACTTGATAGACACTATGTATTTGGCATTATCTTTTTCAAGTTCTAAATCAATCCCTTCGGCAGATGATTTGGTGCCATTATAAACATAGTTGCAAATGTAAATAGCTAAACCTTCAAGAAAACCACCAAATAAGGTTTCTTCCTGAGAGGACAAATGAGCATCAAGAATTGTTTTTATGAAATCACCCGCAGTAGTAATATTTTTCACCTTGAAAAGGTAAGGATTTTTACGTTTAAGGATTACCTTCAGCTTGAGTTTTTTGAGCTTTTCTATTCGATTATGATGAAATTCAGGGATGTTCTGCTCTACATATTCTGCTATCTTTTCTTGTGTTATTGGATTCATATTCAGTTTCTTCCTCACAAATTCTATATTGGTGGTGAGCGGTTCTTTCTCTGGCGAGATCGCAGTATTCTGAAAGAATATCAATGCCCACGGAATTTCTGTTTAAGGTTTGTGCTACCTCTGAGGTAGTGCCAGAACCGGCAAAAGGATCAAGCACCCAATCATGCTCTTGAGTAAATAACTTCATAAACCATTCCGGTAATGTTTTTGGAAACACAGCGCTGTGATTTCGGTTATAGCATTCTGTGGCAAAATGCAAAACATTCGTTGGGTATGCCTTTTCCCGTTTTAGCCAATTGGAAATGTTTTTTCCAAAACCACTCCCTACCTTGGAATTATCACGGGTTTTGTCTGTGTCACTCAAATTTTTTAACCTACCTTTAGCCCAGTCACCCATTGGAACCATTACTGCTTCTTGATACATTTTGAACTTTTTAGACTTATTAAATTGAAGGCACCTTTCCCAAGCATCTCTAAAACGATTAGGCCATTTTCCAGGGTAACAATTTTTTTTATGCCATACAAATTCTTCGGTCCATAGCCAGCCTTGCCGCTTCATTTCTAATATCAATTCAATAACATATGTGTGCCGTTCCCCGTTAATCGCTTTTTCTTTAATATTCAGTATAAATGTTCCATCTGGTTTCAGGACTCTAAGGAACTCAGCAGAACGTGGTAGAAACCACTCAACATACTCATCCGGCTTTATTCCTCCATATGTTTTGTTTCTCCTATCAGCATATGGGGGAGAAGTTACAATTAGATTAAAAAAGTCGTCCGGAAAATCAGTCAAAATCTCTAAGCAGTCGCCTGTAAGTATTTCTGTCTTGATCAATTCCATGGAAGCACCATATTTTCAATTACAATTAAATTTTAATTTGTTAATGTACATTAAAGCTTTGTTTTAATAAAAATTAACATAATTATGAGCTTGAAGCAATCACCAAAAAATTAGATTTAATTGGAAGGTAAAAAGTGATTTCAAATGGCATCGTATAAGAACCCAGATTGCAAGTTTTGTTAAGATAAGGCATACCTCCAAGTGTAGAATATTTTTAAATTAACCAATAAAACAAAGGAGGTATGCTCATGAAACTAAAAAATTATGGCAGAAATCAAAAGAAACGTAAAGAATATATTAAGCAAAGCCTCCCTTTACTGGTTGGAGTGGATGTAAGCAAGGCAAAACATAATGCCTGTATAGGTACTTTGGAAGGTGTCAGATGCAGGATCGGGTTAATTGTTTCTGATACTAAGAATTCGTACAAAACAGATCAAATTAGGGTAACACTTTCTCCCCAGAATTGCAGGAGGAAGTGTTATGAGCAAAAAGCAATTTAGTCAAGAGCAGAAACTTAAAATTTTAGAAAGTGTCGAG
>JAUWQO010000008.1 GCA_030610995.1 Desulfobacterales bacterium | reverse complement strand
CCTGTTATAATGTGGATGCGATGAATCGATGCCCAAAAGCATCAAAGAGGCGTATCCTTGAATTCCCATGAGTAAGTTGTTGAAATCGTGAGCTATGCCGCCGGCAAGGGTGCCGATGGCTTCCATTTTCCGGGCTTGTTGCAGTTGGGTTTCAAGATGCTTATGGTCCGTCAGGTCTAAAAATATAGTAAGGATGAACGATTCGCCTTTGATTCTAACGGGTTTGGCGAACATGAGTGCGTCAAGAATCGAGCCGTCCTTGGCCATAAAACTCATTTCCAATCCACGAACGCCCCCAAATTTCTGCAATTCCTTTATGAATTTATCCCTGTCCTCCTCCGGGTAAAACGGGCATTCCGTTGTAGTCCGTCCAAGGATTTCCTCCCTGGTGTATTTTGTCACTTCACAAAACTTATTATTGACGTCGATTAACCTACCGGTGCTCACTTCGGTGAGAGCTATAGCCTGGGGAGATAAATCAAACAAAGTCCTGTTCCTTTCCTCGCTCTCCCGCAGCGCCTCCTGAGCTTTCTTGCACACGGTGATAAGTCTTGATAACCGGTCGATTTCTCTTAAACCTCTTTTTCCAGTTTCCTTTGCAAGCCTCTGATAATACCTTGCCTCTTGTCTTGCTTCTTCTAACAGCCTTTCCAGTTCAGTACATTTTTTTTTCAAGGTTCTATTTTCTTCAGCCATATTCTCATTCCTTAGCTAAAACAATCAGGACTCCTGTCCAGTTTAATCCTCTGCTCTTTTGAAGGAGAGGAGCAACTTCAACTCCGGAATAGAAACCTAATAATGGAATGTTATATTGGTTAAATACTTCCTGGACTTCTGAGGCTTCCTCGGTTGTGGTATTTGAATAGTTTGCTGTCCGTCCTGCACAATCAATATACATTCCAAAAAAAGCTTTTCTTCCATCTGCTTCTATTTGCTTCAGTAGCTCTGCGGAATTTCTCTTTGCTGATTCTATCATTTTTGCAGTATCCCTTAACATAAATTGTATTTCCGTACCTGGTTCAAGGTCTGGTTCGAAAATATCAATACCTTCTCCATTAGGTAAAGCTCCTGTAATCAATCTATTAACATAGTTACTTTCTTTAGGCTCCTCAAATCTTTTTCCATGGTTTATACCTATTGTTAAAAGATTGACAGGATGTTGATGTCGCCAATCCTGATTTCCATATAACTCATCAATCATCTCAACAATTGGTTTGCCATCCATTTCGTAAATAACCGAACCTTCTATTTTTGTAATCCTATGATAGATACCATTTAACGGGGTGCAGCCATGCATAATTCGAAAATAGGGTTTGAAATCTCCGGTTAACATAACTCCCACAACACTTTGGCTGCCAACATAAGAGCCGCAAAACTGCCTTGTAGGACTAAAAAAGGCATGGTCTCCTATTGCACCTGCGCCTATAATAGGCACATTTGATCGGAGTTCTTGTTCTATCCCTTCAATTAAAGGTGATGAGGCGTTTAGAACCGGAGGTGTCTCATCTGTTGCAGGAATTTTTATTGAATCATAGAACATAAGCAAAAGCTTGTCATCTAGTTCCCTTGATAATTTTTTTGCCAGTTTTCTCCCTGCCGTTTTTTCATCTTTATCAAAATTACCCACTGCTGCAACTCTGTGTTGGAGTATATCTGACTGCAATACTGCCGCACCTGCAGGACAACCATCATATGACAAATAATCATTGGTGATTATGCCAATAGCTGAACCGCCAACTATTGGTACCTCCTTCCCCACAACTGATCTCAGTCCTCCAAAAAATTCTTCATGATCAAGCTGTCCATTGCAAAAGGCAAACACAAAATCAGGTCTGCGTATGTTGCCATTTTTTAGGGCGTTTTTAGCTACTTTTTTGCCTGATGAGAAAGCCTCTTTTTCGTTACAGTATCCAATCCCGATTTTCATTTTGCCCCTCCGAGAAGAAGTACAGAGATTTGTTTTTTCTGTCAAACACCTTTTGTTTTTGCACAAGAATCTATCCGACATTTTTTGATACTGCCCAAAAAGCACCATAGCAATAATTTTTGATAAAGCCTATCGATTTTTTAAATTTTATGATAGTTAAGGGAGCAGAAGATGGGCGTTTTCCAGTCATGGTGAGCCATGGTGGCATGGTGGGGTCACCCCAATGGTCTTGCGGTTTTGCCGGGGTGTGACTCATGAACTCTGGATTACAGTAGGTTTGAGGGAACATTCGTTCCGAGCGTTCTTGGCGGGCTGGTTGATTGCGGCAGCTTGATATTGTCATATCAGCAAGAAGGGCTTGCAAAAAAGCACGGCATAAGTCTTGGTGAGCTGTGCTCTGGAAGTCGAAGGCGTGAGATTGTGCAGGCCGGAGGGATAGTGTCCTGGATTGCGGTTCGTGAGTTGAGAGATTATGTTAATATGGAGGGCGGGCAGGAGTCGATGATAGAACTTTCTTGAGAAGTTACGTTACCTTGACTTAAATGGTTCTTAAATGTATAAAAAGATTTTAATAATCTGAGATCGTTAAAGGATTGATATGAAAAGTCCAGGCATTTTGAAAATTGAAAAGCTGGTAAAAAAGGGTGTGAAAATTCCAAATCCTGATACCGTTGAGATAGGTGAAAATGTAGATACTGACAGGATTTCAGGAAACAAAACCATAATTCATTCAGGTTGCAAAATCTTCGGCAGTTCAACTCTTATACTTCATGGCGCAAAGTTAGGATATGAGGCGCCGGTTACTGTTGAAAACTGTCAGGTCGGGCCGCTGGTTAACCTTAACGCAGGTTTTTTTAAGGATGCTGTATTTCTAAAAAGAGTGTCCGTTGGTTTTGGTTCTCATATAAGAAAAGGAACCATACTTGAGGAAGAATCAAGTATAGCTCACACAGTTGGTTTAAAGCAGACCATTTTATTTCCGTTTGTAACCCTGGGCAGCCTTATCAATTTTTGCGACTGTTTAATGGCAGGCGGAACAAGCCGGAAAAATCATAGCGAGGTCGGCAGCTCATACATTCATTTTAATTATACTCCTGAGCAGGACAAGGCCACCCCATCCCTTATCGGCGATGTGCCAAGCGGCGTAATGCTGAACCAGAATCCGATATTTCTTGGAGGGCAGGGGGGTCTTGTAGGCCCGTGTCGCCTGGCATTCGGCACTGTAATAGCTGCCGGTACAATATGCAGAAAGGATGAGCTGAGGCCGCAACGTCTCATTTTCGATAAGGCAGGAAAGGGGGAAACCATTGTATTTACCCCTGGCGCATATATAGGCATTAAAAGAATAGTTATAAACAACATTATATATATAGCAAATCTTACAGCCCTTATGCAGTGGTATATTAATGTGCGCACGCGGTTTATTTCAGATGATTTCCCGAAGCCTCTTTTTGCCGGTTTAAAACAAAAGCTAAGCATGGCAATTGATGAACGGATAAAAAGGTTTAAGGCTTTATGTGATAAAATGCAGGATTTTGCCGCATCAGACCAATACACCGCAAACGACAAGCCATCTTCAATTGTTGCGCGGCAAAAGCATGAGCTTTATAGAATGCGGATTAGGCTGGAAGAATCTTTCGTAGAGCTTCGCGACAATGCAGGTGATCAAGCTTTAAGAGATGTTTTTCTTGAGAGAATAGATACAGGCATAAAAAAATGGGGCAAGGATTATATTACCGTTATAAAGGGGCTTGAGAGCAAAGATTCAAAAACCGGAACCATGTGGCTTCAGGGTATTGTTGACGATATTACCATAAAACTGCTTGAAATTATACCATCTTTCAGAAGTTGATGGCTTCGTAAAAAGCCGGTTTTTTTTACCACAGAGATCACAGAGCCCACAGAGAAAAGATTGCGATCTAAAATAGTTCGACCTGTGCGGTTAGATAATTTTCAAGTCCCCTCTAATAAGAGGGGATTTAGGGGTGTGTTCATATGATATGCGCTACATCCTTTTTTACACACCCCGTCCCACCCCGTCCGCTTCGCGTCCACCCCTCTTGTTAGAGGGGATTTGCGATCTCTGCGTCTTGAGCGAAGCGGGCGGTGAGATACTTTCAAAAGATAATAGGAAACAGTAAATGAGCAAACTATTCGGCACCGACGGCATAAGGGGTATGGCCAATGAATATCCGATAATACCTGAAACAGCCGTGGCTGTCGGCAGGGCAGTTGCATCCTTTTTTAAGAAAGAAAAAGGGAAATCCAGTATAATAATTGGAAAGGATACCAGGATATCCGGGTATATGTTGGAATATGCGTTAGTTTCCGGGATCTGTTCAATGGGTGTGGATGTATACCTTGCCGGTGTACTACCGACTCCTGGCATAGCCTTTTTGACCACTTCAACCGATGCTGTTGCCGGAATTGTGATATCTGCATCCCATAATCCCTTTTATGATAATGGAATAAAGATATTTAAAGGAGACGGCTTCAAGCTTTCAGACAAAGAAGAGGCAAAAATCGAAAGGCTTGTGCTTGGGGATGAAACAATTTCAGCGTCAAAACTGATACGTGATACAGGCAATGTTTATAAAACGGATGATGCTGAACAAAGTTACTGCGCTTTTCTTAAAAGCACAATAGGACAGGACAACCCCTTCAAAGGAATTAAGATCGTTATCGACTGCTCAAATGGTGCGACATACCGTGTTGGGCCCAAGTTATTTGCAGGCTTAGGCGCAAACGTAGAATCTATTTTTATCAATCCTGATGGAAAAAATATAAATGATAACTGCGGGTCCCAGCATCCGGAAATTCTAACTAAAAAGGTTATTGAAAAAAGGGCTGATATCGGACTTGCCTTTGACGGCGACGGTGACAGGCTTATTGTGATTGATGAACAAGGAAATGTTTTAACCGGCGACCAGATACTTGCCATCTGTGCAATGAGCATGAAGCAAAAGGGGACACTTAAAAATAATCTGGTTGTAAGTACTGTTATGAGCAATATCGGGCTTAAGCTTGCTTTAAAAGATATAGGCGTAGAGCATATTGCGACAGATGTGGGAGACCGTTATGTTGCGGAAAAAATGATTTCATCCGGAGCTGGTTTAGGAGGAGAAGAATCAGGCCACATGATCTTTTTGGATCATCATACAACAGGTGATGGGCTTCTTGCTGCTATAAGGCTGATCGAAGCTGTTAAAATGGAATCAAAACCGGTTTCAGAACTTGGCAAAAGCATGACTGTATTTCCACAGGTTCTTATTAATGTCAAAGTAAAGAGCAAGCCTGATATTCGATCGATTCCTGTTATCAAAGAGGTGATAAAATCGGTTGAAACAAGTATGGATAAAAGGGGCAGGGTGCTTGTTCGTTATTCAGGCACCCAGCCTCTTTGCAGAATAATGGTCGAGGGGCCGAGCATGGATGAAACCGGCATGTACTGTAAGCAGATAGCAGATATAGTAAAGAAAGAATTAGGAATTTAGGGATTGAGGGATTGAGGGATTAGGGAATTGGGGGATTAAGGGATTGAGGAATTGAGATCAGCAGAATACCTTTAATTCCTCAATCCCTAAATTCCTAAATTCCTCAATTAAGCTATCTCCTGCTTCCTAATATTCTAAGCAGCATAAGAAACAGGTTGATAAAGTCCAGATATAATGTAAGAGCGCCCATGATCGCCCCTTTTCTGACGACTCCTGCCTCAAGACCGGCGGGCTGTGTAACGGCCATACGCTTTAGTTTTTGTGTGTCATATGCGGTTAAACCGACAAAAACAAAGACACCTATATAGCTGATGATCAGACTCATCCCGGAACTGCGAATGAACATATTAACAACAGATGCTATGATAATTCCGATAAGCCCCATGGCCATGAAACCGCCAAGCGAGGTAAGATCACGTTTTGTAACCATACCATATATGCTGCATGCAACAAAGGTCGCAGCGCAGATAAAAAATGTCGAGGTAATGGACGAACTGGTATAAATAAGGAATATAAAGGACAGGGTGACCCCGTTTAATGCCGCGTAGAGTATAAACAGGGCGGTCGCGGTTGAGGCCTGAATTTTTTGCACCCTTGCGCTTAAATAAAAAACAAGCGCTAATTCGCCGATTATCAGCCCAAAAAACAAAACCTGATTCCCATAAATAAGCTTTATTATATTAGGGCTGTTTGAAACATAAAAGGCTATAAAACCTGTAAGGCCTAGCCCAATGGCCATCCAGTTATATACACTGCGAATAAACTCATTAACTATGACCTGAGTTTGTGCTCTATCTGTTGATACAAATTGCATTATTACCTCCAGAAATATTATAAAGACATGTTTTAAGTGTTAGGTGTCACGTTTCATAAATACAATATTAATAATAATACAATCTTAGATTATTTCAAGATTAATTTAAAAATGATGAAACCTGAACAATTATATCAAAACCTGATAGAGATTACTGAAAAACTGAATGTTAAAGTATCAGAGAAGAATTTTCGTAAAATAGGCATAAATATTCAAAGCGGATTCTGCAGGGTTAAAAACAAAAATCTTTTTATAATTGATAAACATCTGCCGGTTTTTAAAAAAAATATAATCCTGGCGAACTTTTTAAATAAAATGCCGCTTGAAAATATTTATATAATGCCTGTGGTACGCGATTTTGTGAACAAGCAGCACAGAGAGACCAAAGAGACCGAAAGGGAGAATTTTGCGGATTAAAACGGCTTTTAATTAAGATCTGGCCTGATTCTACGCATAAGTTTACATAATATACCTTATCAGACGTTATGTAAATCAGCCCCCCTTCAAAGGTCTTTGCCGAAAACAAAGGCTGGTGTGTCACGGCTTCTCACGCAAAGGCGCCAAGCTCGCAAAGAAAAAAATAAAACTTAGCGTCTTTGTCCGCCAGAGTACTTTGGCGGATGAGACAATATTTTTTTGAAATAGTGTTATTCACCAAATTTATCCTCGACTTTGACGTTGCCGTGGCTGGTGTGTTTATAGTTATTGAATGATTTTTTAAAGTGTGATAAATATAAATTATTGGAATGACAATGACGGAAAAGAAAAATTTTACGCAAAGACGCAAAGTTTTTCCAGCAATTTCCAGGCTGAATCAATTTAACTATTGGCATTTACAGCATTTAGTAAGGCCGAGAATTACCAAAGCTTTTCTTTATTTCCTTTCTTTTTGCGCCTTTGCGTGAGGTTCTTGAAAAGTGTAAACTGGCAAATGAAGGATGCCAAATGAAGGGTGCGAAACTTAAGAATATAATATACAGTGAATTCTAATAACGGGGAAATACAACAACGGATATATACTGTATCCGAACTGACCTTTTCTATTAAATCTTTGCTTGAAGAAAAATTCCCATTTGTCTGGATTTCCGGAGAAATTTCGAATTTTCACATACCGGTTTCCGGGCATTTTTATTTTACATTAAAAGATGAAAATGCTCAGATAAATGCAGTAATGTTTCGTGGCCAGAACCGGAATTTGAAATTTAATGCCAAAGATGGGTTAAGCGTAGTGGGATTGGGCAGGATAAGTGTTTATGAACCTCGCGGCAATTATCAGATAATTTTTGAACATTTAGAACCAATAGGCATAGGCGCGCTACAAATCTCTTTTGAACAGCTCAAAGCCAGACTTTCCGAAGAAGGGCTTTTTGATGAAAAACACAAGAAACCCCTGCCCTTTTTACCTAAAAAAATCAGTATCATAACCTCTCCCACCGGCTCGGTTGTCCATGATATCCTGAAAATAGTTTACAGACGCTTTCCAAACCTTCATATTGAAATCATACCGGTTAAGGTTCAGGGAGATGGAGCAGAAAGGGAAATTGCATCAGCCCTTGAATTGTTAAATCTCAGGGCAGATACCATGGACAGCGCCGATGTAGCCATCCTGGCCAGAGGAGGCGGGTCTATAGAGGATCTTGCGGCATTTAATTCAGAAACAGTTGCCAGGGCTGTTTTTGCCTCAAAGATTCCGGTTATTTCGGCTGTCGGGCATGAGACCGATTTTACAATTTCCGACTTTGTTGCCGACCTCCGAGCTCCGACCCCATCTGCTGCAGCAGAACTGGCGGTCAATAAAAAGGATGATCTCGTGCGTAGATGTATTGAAATCACAAGGTTATTAACTTCCTGTTTTTTCAATAAGATTGAACGTTTTCGCATACAAATAAATGAAACATCCAAACGGCTAATTGAGCCAAAGAAAAAAATTCAGGATTTAAGGCTCAGGATAGACGACTTAACTTCCCGGCTTATCAGGCTATTTGAAAACAGTTTGCGTTTGAGACGGGAACGGCTTGTTTGGCGTGTTAACAGTCTGCACGCAAATAACCCATTAATACAAACAAAAAAGATTAATGAGAAACTTCAACAAAATAATGATAACCTTCTAATTTATATGAAAATATATTTGGATGGTAAATATTCCACACTTCGGGAACTTACAGCTAAGCTTAATGCTTTAAGCCCTCTCTCAATCCTGGCTCGTGGTTATAGCATCACCAGGACGATTCCGGACGCAGTTGTTATCATGGATGCAAAAGAGGTAAGAAAGAGGCAGGAGCTTGAAGTAATGGTTGCAAAAGGTTCTTTAATATGCCGTGTAGAAAGGATATTGGATAATGGCTAAGCTGACATTTGAAAAGTCTATGAAACAGCTTGAACAGATAGTTCAAGAACTTGAATCCGGTGATTTGTGTCTTGAGAAGGCTGTAAAAAAATTTGAAGAAGGGATCAGGCTGACAAAGTTCTGTTCTGAAAAACTGGATGAAACAGAAAAAAAAATCACGATGTTAGTGCGAGATCAGGAAGGAAATATTTTCGAAAAACCATTTATAACTGACGTGGAAGAATAAGTTAGAACTTATAAAATCCCAAATTTCAAGCATCAAATTACAAATAAATCCCAAATTTCAATATTCAATGAAACAGGATAGTCGAGTAGGAAATTAGTCGAGTAGTCGAGTAATCGAGTAGTTAACAACTCGACCATTTTCCTACTCGACTACTCGACCCAAAAGGTACTGGTTTGGAATTTTGAATTTTGGTCATTGTAATTTATTTGATATTTGTGATTTGTGATTTCAAGAAAGGAAATTCCTATACAATCAAGTTAGGCACTTTAAACTTATTTCATGCATCATCATACGTAACCATATTTAAAAATAAAAATACGTGTATTAAGGAGCTGCTATGACAAAGGAAAGAAAAAAATTAATCGCATATCTTATTGTCGTAATCATGTTGTTTGGCACTGGGTTTGGTCTGGGATATTATTTATGGGGCGTGGATAGAGAACAAAAGCCTGATTATAAAAAATATCTTTCAAAAACAATTAATTATATAGACAACTTAGAAAAAAATAATCAAGGCTTTATCAAGCAGATAAAAGGGTTACAGAGTAAGGTCGCGGCCATAGAAAAGGATGTAAAGGATGCCCAAATCCAATTTGACGCTCAATCCAAGAGCCTTCAGGCCAAGACAGCATCTCTTGAGGAGGAAAAAGCCCAGCTCCAGTCGTTACTTGGCGAAAGTCAAAAGCTTTCAACAGAAAAGGAAGAATTGCAGGGAAAAATCGATTCGTTACTTGGCGAAAGTCAAAAGCTTTCAACAGAAAAGGAAGAATTGCAGGGGAAAATCGATTCGTTATTTTGCTGCAATCAAGATCTTGTCAAAGAAAAGGGGCAATTGCAGACAAAAATCGATCAGCTCATAAATAAACTCGATATTGATGTTGAATCCCCTGTCAGCGAAGAAAAAGGACCGGCTGAACAAGAAGTTGAATCCCCTGTCAGCGAAGAAAAGATTCCTGTTGAAGAAAAGAGACAATTAGAGGAAAAAGGTCATCAATCCGAACCATAAGCTCTAAAAAAAAATGAACATCGAACATCGAACGTCCAACATCGAATGTTGAATGGGAAAAGATGAACATCTGAAAAAAAAACAGAAATAGCTGCTTACTGTTCGGTATTGGGTGTTTGTTTTTTTTATTCGATTTTAAAATAATTTGAAGAGCGGAGCGACATCATTATTCGACGTTCGACGTTCGACGTTGGACGTTCGACCTGCCCGCAATGCCTTTGGGTGGGCTTGGTAGAAGGTCCTCGTGTCTCGGCCCGGTGACAATGATTATACCACCATCGTTTGTAATGCATGGCAGGCGGGTGTTGGACGTTCATCTTTCAAATATGCTGCGCCCACCCTCGATGGGGGAATTTGAGAAGTCTGATGTTATGTTTGATTTAAGTTCATATCTTGTTTCGAAAAGTAACTATATAAACAACTCGCTTAATGATATACTGCAAAATGTGGTAAGTTCGAGCAGGATTGTATCTGCCATGGAATATTCTCTTATGGCGGGTGGAAAGCGTATCAGACCTGTTTTGTGCATTGCCGCTGCCGAAGCTGTCGGCGGGAAAGCAGATGAGGTTTTGCCGGCTGCCTGTGCCGTTGAGATGATCCACACCTATTCATTAATCCACGATGATCTTCCTGCCATTGATAACGATGGTTTTAGAAGGGGCAAGCCAACCTGTCATGTCGCATTTGATGAGGTTACCGCAATCCTTGCAGGGGATGCCCTCCTCACATTGGCATTTCAGATACTTTCGTCAATCGAGTTGAAAAATGAACATTATGCTTCAAAATGGCTGAGCGTCATTCATGCGATTTCACGTGCAGCCGGGTATCAGGGAATGATTGAAGGACAGATGAGGGATATTGCCTCTGAAGGTATTATGCTGACTTTGAATGAACTTGAAGAAATGCATTCCTTAAAGACAGGGGCTATTATTGAAGCATCAATATATTGCGGCGCCATTATTGGAAATGGTAGTATCGAGCAGATGAAACAGTTAGGGATTTATGCAAAAAATATTGGGCTTGCCTTTCAGGTCACAGACGACATCCTTAATGTCGAAGGTGATCCAGAGATAATGGGAAAGGCTGTCGGCACTGATAAAAACCGTAAAAAAAGCACCTACCCTTCTATTATGGGAATTAATAAATCCAGAGAATTTGCTGAAAAACTTGCAGGCAATGCATTGCAATCATTAGATGGTTTTGACAACAGGTCTGATCCGCTTCGCGCTATTGCCAGCTACATTGTTGAAAGGAAAAAATAAGTAGAGGGATTAAGGAATTGAGGGATTGAGGAATTAAGGGATTAAGGAATTAAGGGATTGAGGAATTGAGGGATTAAGGAATTGAGGGATTAAGGGATTGAGGGATTAAAATCAGTAGAATACCTTTAATTCCTAAATTCCTAAATTCCTAAATTCGCAATTAAGCGAAGCGAATCCCTAATAATAAAAAGGAGTCGGCAACACCTTGAGCATACTTGATAATATTAATTTGCCCGCAGATTTAAAGCAGATTTCGCGATCCGATCTACCGGCTCTTGCAGCGGAAATTCGAAAAGTTATAGTTGATGTTGTGTCCAAAAACGGCGGCCATCTGGCTTCAAGTCTCGGCGCTGTTGAGCTTGCAATCGCCATTCACTATGTTTTTGATACTCCTGATGATAAAATTGTCTGGGATGTCGGGCACCAGGCATACGCCCACAAGCTGCTTACAGGACGCAGGGAACAATTTCATACACTCAGGCAGCACAACGGCATCAGCGGTTTTACCCGCATGAAAGAAAGCCCTTACGATGCCTTTACAACCGGACACAGCAGCACATCTATATCGGCGGGTCTTGGTATGGCCTGTGCCAAGCGTTTAAAAAAGGAAACATCCAGGGTGGTTGCCGTTATAGGAGACGGTTCCATGACCGCTGGGCTTGCCTATGAAGGACTTAACCAGGCAGGAGACATGCATAAAAATTTCCTGGTTATACTAAATGATAATGATATGTCTATTGCTCGTAATGTAGGCGCCCTATCCTCACGTTTAAGCCGGACATTTTCAGCAAAATATATGCAGGATTTAAGAAAGGAGCTTGGAACTTTTCTTAAATCCGTACCGAAAATCGGAGAGGATGTTTATCAGTTCGCAAAACGTTCAAAAGAATCCTTTAAAACTTTTATTACACCGGGAATACTGTTCGAGGCCTTCAATTTTGAATACTTTGGCCCGATAAAGGGGCATAAACTGGATCATCTTATTGATATACTAAATAATATTAAAAATATTGACGAGCCTGTTCTCCTTCATGTCATCACTAAGAAGGGAAAGGGATACCCCCCTGCTGAGAAGAATCCTGTTTATTTTCATGGAGTTGGCTCCTTTGATACTAAAACCGGAAACTGTATTGAACAAAAAGAATCTACTCCGACCTATACCGAAGTTTTTGGCGAAATAATGGTGAAATTAGCCGAAAATGATAAAAGGATTGTCGCCGTTACTGCGGCAATGCCCGAAGGCACAGGGCTTGTTAAGTTTGCCGAGGCTTATCCTGACAGGTTTTTTGATGTGGGGATAGCTGAGCAGCATGGTGTAACATTTGCCGCGGGAATGGCTGCCGAGGGGCTAAGGCCGGTTGTGGCAATCTACTCCACCTTTCTGCAGCGCGCATATGATCAGGTACTCCACGACGTGTGCATTGAAGCCCTGCCCGTGATTTTTGCGCTTGACAGAGGGGGTATTGCAGGTGAAGACGGCCAGACCCATCAGGGGCTGTTCGATTTTTCTTATCTTAGAAGTCTTCCAAACATGGTGGTCATGGCGCCAAAGGATGAAAATGAACTTTGCCGGATGTTAGTTGCTGCCCTTGCCCATAATGGCCCTATAGCATTTCGATATCCACGGGGAAAAGCAGCAGGTGTAAAAATAGAGGAAGATATTACTCCCATACCTGTCGGGAAAGGAGAGATTCTGAAAAAGGGGGACGATGTTCTTATTCTGGCAATCGGCAGTTCTGTTTGCGAAGCCCTTTCAGCACATTTAATATTAGCCGAACAGGATATAAATGCAACAATTGTAAATTGCCGCTTTGTGAAGCCGATCGATGTTGATTTGATATGTTCTCTGGCAAAAAAGATACCGCGCATTATAACTGTTGAAGAAAATGTTCGTCAGGGAGGATTTGGAAGTGCGGTTCTGGAATGCTTAAATGATGAAGGTATAACAGGTTTTTGCCTTGAACGTATCGGCATACCCGATACGTTTGTTGAGCATGGCCCTCAGGAGTTTCTCAGAAAAAAATACCAGATAGACGCATCTGCCATAGTTGATGCGGCAAAAAAAATGCTTGAAATGTAATTGCTCGTTCCTCATTGAGAGGATAGAGGAAAAGATGAACATCGAACGTCCAACATCGAACATCGAATGAAAAAACCAGTAACGAGTAACGAGCAAGGAAAGAGAATAGAGAAAAGAGGATAGGGGAAAGAGAAAAGGGAAAAGCTGAAAGCAACGAGAAACACCCCCCTAAATCCCCCCTCAAGGGGGGACTAAGGGGGGTGTTAACGAGTAACCAGCAACGAGTAACCAGCAACTAATGCCGCCAAAAACAAGACTTGACCTAATAATTGTGGAAAAGGGACTGGCGCCAAGCCGGCAACGCGGACGCGCCCTGATTATGTCAGGGAAGGTTTTGGTAAATAACCGCCCGGTGGATAAGCCGGGCGCTATTGTTTCACAAGATGATGAAATAACCATTAAAGGAGAGGATATCCCCTATGTAAGCAGGGGCGGCCTTAAACTTGAAGAGGCTTTACATGCTTTTAAAATAGATGTTGAAAATCTCGTCTGTCTTGATGTGGGAGCATCAACAGGCGGATTTACAGACTGTTTACTTCAACATGGAGCTGCCTGTGTGTATGCCGTTGATGTCGGATATGGACAATTGGCCTGGAAGCTTCGGCAGGATCCGCGCGTTGTGGTTATTGAACGGACAAATATCCGGTACATGCCTGCTGAAATAATTCCCCGGCCTGTTGATCTTATTACAATAGATGTTTCATTTATCTCCTTAAAAATAGTTGTTCCAACAGTAATTAAGTTTATGAAAAAGGGAGGCACGATCCTTGCCCTGATAAAGCCACAGTTTGAAGTCGGCAAGGGGAAGGTCGGCAAGGGGGGCGTTGTTCGTGACAAAAAACTGCATGATGAAGTGATAAAGGATCTTTCAGATTTTTTTATCAAAACAGGTTTTTCGTGCGAATCAGTTATACCTTCTCCAATACTTGGTCCCAAGGGAAACAGGGAATTTATGATCGCAATTTCTTTTGATAAGGCTTGCTTTTTATAAGTTAAATGAACTTATAAAATCCCAAATTTCAAGCATCAAATTACAAATAAATCTCAAATTTCAATATTCAATGACCAAAAGGGGATTAGTCGAGTAGGAAATTAGTCGAGTAGTCGAGTGGTTAACAACTCGACTACTCGACCACTCGACTAAACAGGAGGTTTAGGTCATTTACGGGTTTGGGATTTTGAATTTTGGTCATTGTAATTTATTTGATATTTGTGATTTGTTATTTCAGGAAAGGAAATTCCTATGCTATCAAGTTAGATCGCTTCGCTAACAGTTTTTTTGATGAGGCTTGATTTTCTTTGGTTAAAAATATAAATGTATTTTTTTGTTTTATGATTTTTTAATATTCTACCGGAGAGGAGTTTAAATGACCGACATGACTGAAAACTTAAGAAACATCGCTTTTGTATCACATGGTGGCGCTGGAAAAACATCTCTGGCCGAGGTTATGCTTTTTAACGCGGGCGTTATCAACAGGCTTGGACGTGTTGAAGACGGCAATACAGTTATGGATTTTGAGCCGGAAGAGCTTAAACGCAATACAAGTATCAGCAGTGGATTCCACCAATTCAAATGGGGGGGACAGGTTATTTCCCTTATTGATACCCCGGGAGATCAGAATTTCTTTTCAGATACCAAAAGCTGCATGCAGGCTGCCGATGGAATTGTTGTTCTGATTGATGCCGTAGATGGCGTCAAGGTGCAGACCGAGATGGCATGGGATTTTGCCGAAGAATTTAACCTGCCGTGCATAATTTTTATAAATAAAATGGACAGGGAACGGGCGGATTTTTTTCGCACTCTTAAAGATGCGGCAGACTGTTTTAAACCAAAGCCGATCATATTGCAGCTTCCGATAGGAACTGAAGCAGATTTTAAAGGGGTTGTGGATCTTATCACTGGAAAAGCATATACCTATGATGCTGACGGAAGGGCGACACAAGACGATATTCCTTCTGATATGCAGGAGCTGGTAGAAAAAGAGAGAGAAGCCCTGGTTGAAAATATCGCCGAGGTAGATGATGATCTCCTTGAAAGGTATCTTGATGGAGAAATTCTGTCCGATGACGATATCATAACCGGTTTAAGAAAAGGTGTATTATCGCGGGCAATTGTGCCTGTTCTTTGCGGATCGGCTACAAATAATATTGGCATCGATTTATTATCCGATACAATTGTTAAATGCATGCCTTCACCTGTTGATAGAGGCGTTATAACAGGCACGGATTCTGAAGGAAAAAATGAAATCAAGCAAAGTCCTGATTCGGATGCCACGTTTTCAGGTTTTGTGTTTAAAACCGTGGCAGACCCGTATGCGGGCAGACTATCGATCTTCAGAATTGTTTCAGGAACTCTTGGAAGTGACGGAACCTTTTATAATGTAAATAAAAACTCAAAGGAACGCTTTACCCAGTTGTTAAGGCTTGCAGGAAAAGAACAAAAACCAATAACAGAGGCCGGGCCGGGTTCTATAGTCGCTGTTGCAAAACTTAAATATACAACCACGGGCGATACCCTTTGTGATGAGGCCAATAAGATTAAATTCAAATGCGCCGACCCTCTTCCTCCGGTTATCTCTTTTGCTATTGAGCCAAAATCAAAGGAGGATGAAGACAAGATATTTACTTCTCTCTCAAAGCTTCTGGAAGAAGATATTGCTCTGAAGCTTACACGGAATTCCGAAACAAAGGAGATTCTTCTGTCAGGAAGGGGGCAGGTTCATATCGAGAGTGTTGTCGAGAAGCTCAAAAGGAAGTTCAATGTTCAAGTAAATCTCAATATTCCCAAAGTTCCCTATAAAGAAACAATCAAGAAAAAGGTCAGGGTTCAGGGAAAACATAAAAAACAATCAGGGGGCCACGGCCAGTACGGTGATTGCTGGATTCAGATAGAGCCGCTTCCAAGAGGAAAAGGTTTTGAGTTTGTCAATTCAATTGTAGGAGGCTCAATTCCAAAGACTTACATTCCGGCGGTTGAAAAAGGGGTTATAGAAGCGTCACAAAAGGGTGTGCTTGTCGGGTTTCCATGCGTGGATTTCAAAGCTATACTTGACGACGGCTCCTACCATGCTGTTGATTCTTCTGAAATGGCGTTTAAGATTGCCGGTTCTATTGCCTTTAAAAAAGCTGTCGAAGAAGCCAATCCTGTTTTGCTTGAACCCATCATGAAGGTTTCCATCACAACGCCTGATGAATATATGGGTGATATCATGGGAGATCTTAACAGCAGGCGCGGCAGAGTCCTGGGCATGGACAACAAGGGCAAAAATCAGATTATCAATGCAACAGTGCCGATGGCTGAATTTCTTACCTATGCTCCTGATATCAAATCGATGACAGGCGGTCGCGGCATGTTTTCCATGGAATTCTCTCATTATGATGAGGTCCCGGCGCAGATATCACAAAAGCTTATTGAGGAAATAAAAAAGAGTAGAGAAGAAGGAAAGTAAGGCGGTTAGCTTTTAGCCATTGATGTTCATAGCCTTTTCGCTTGATGGCTACGTCCTTGATATTGGCAGGTGATTGTTTAAGTCCCCTCTAATAAGAGGGGATTTAGGGGTGTGTCTGTAATGCGGATAGGCACACACACCCCGTCCGCTTCGCGTCCACCCCTCTTGTTAGAGGGGACTTGAGAGGATTAACCGGTGAGTTTATGCTGAGGGACCGAAGTGCTCCGCCAGTTTATAAATTGGCAGAATACCTTCTGTATCCTTGAAACCACTCGACTACTCAACCACTCAACCACTCGACCAATTGTGAGCGAAGCGAACTAAGTGCTATCAAGCCCGCAATGACGCATAGCGCTTTTATCAAGCATCAGAGGCAGGCCTCCACGGTCAGATGGGATAAATCCAAGAGACTTTTCCCATACCTCATCATCTTCCATGCAGAAATAGACAAGAACATTGGGGGCTGCTTCCTTTATCCAGGATGCCATCTTTTGATAAAGATCAATACGAAGCGGTTTAAAGTAGCGCATCTTGTTGTCAAGGCCGGATATGAATTCCCCGTATATTATTTTTGAATCAGGAAACCGTTTCTGAACAACCTGTTTTAAGGACGGCATAAATCTAAACGTGCCAAGACTTATCCATACGATATTTTCAGGAGATACTGTGGAAAAAAGCTTGATAACCACCTGCCTGTAATCCTCTTCACAACCCTCATAAATAATCATTGGATCAAAATGAAAGGCCAGTGGATATCCCCATGACTCGCATTTAGCTGCTGCCTTTAGCCTCTCGGAAAGAGAGGTTGTATGACGCTCCTCATTGCTGATAATTCCATTTGTGTTAAGCGACCAGGAAACTATTGTCTTGCGGTTATGATCGAGATTTTTCAACCCTTTAATGGCAATTGTTTTGGTCTTTAGCTCCAGCACGGCGGATGACTGGCCGGCAAATTTAGGAACAAGCAGACTTGAAAGGTCGGTCCACCTCTCCCAGATCATGCTGTCAGTAAACTCTCCGGTTCCTACCCTTCTCACACTTTTTTTTTGAAACAGTCTGTCCAATTCTGACAGCAGGTCGTCATGGTTAACGAAATACTGGAGAACAGGCGGATGAAAATATGATTGCAGGATGCAGTACGAGCAGTCCATGGTGCAGAAAGTGCCGATGTGCAGTATCTTGTAGTCGCAACAGGTATAATAGCGGGTTCCGGGACATGGCCTGATAAAAGGACCTTTATTCTGTGTAAGGAAAAGAATCTCTTTTCCCTTTTTAACAGGATCCTCTGCAGACGAGACCAACTCAAAAACTTCACGCGCATCCTGAACTGTTTCAGAAGGCAGATTAAGGCGTGATTTTATAGAAACAACCTCGGGCGAATCAGCAACCTCCTTATCTATATAAAGTTTTAAAAGCGACATAAATTTAAAATAGATGTAATACTTTAGCCCTTTGAAAAAACCAGACAGGATAACAGGATAAACAAGATTTTGTTTCAAGTAAACAAATAAGGTTAAGTCTCGCTGAAATTGGAAATTGGAAATTTGGCCTTCATGCTTTTGTATTGTTCTCTTCCAGGCATGGTTCTAACTTCGGCCACTAACACCCCCCTTTAATCCCTCCTCGAGGGGGGAATGGGGGGTGTTAAAGTCAATTAATGCTTACAAAACAAAAAATTGATGATTGACGATTGAAGGTATTCTATTAATTTTATAACAAAAAGACAGAGCGAAGCGATTCCACAAATCAACAATCGACAATCGACAATCAACAATCGACAATCAACAATCGACAATTTTGACTATTTTGACTATTTTGACTATTTTGTATTTTAATCTCTTCCTAATTTCTACTTTCCAATTTCAAATTTCAAGCCGTTCACGGCTACTTTTGTGATTATAAAATTCTTGCGTTTTTCTTTATAATTTTGCTATATTAATTTAATAGTATAGGAATTTCCATTTTTTAATCAATTTTATCAAGAGGTTGTCAAGTGGGAGTGGCTTTCCAGCCACGACGATCGCGGCTGGAAAGCCGCTCCCACAAATTGGATGATTTTTTTTCAATTGATGTTTGATGATAAAAGTTAAACTTGTCTTGGTATTTGGTAACGTTATCTGGTAGCTTATAATATAGAAAAAAGAAATGGGAAAAAAGAAAAAAACAGATAGTTTGTCGGCTAAGCAATTAGAAAATCATCTGAAGGCTGTCGAAGATCAGACTCTGCTTTATGCTAAAGATCTGGCCAGAATATTTGCGCAAAGAAAGGAAAAAGAAAGACAATTAGAATTAACCAAACAGCAACTCGCGCGTTCTGCCAGGATAGCCCTTTTGGGGGAACTGGCTGCCGGGATTGCGCATGAGATTAATAACATATTAACTCCTGCCATGGGTAATTTATCTATCTTGCTCATGAAAAAGAGCGATCTTTCGAAAGATTTGGTCGAACGCCTGGAAACAATAGAATGGAGCGTGGCAAAGGCCTCTTCCATGCTTCATCAGCTTCTTGATTTATCACACGAAAAACCTGAAAAAAAAGAGACTAAGGATATCGGTGCGATCCTGGAACAGAGCCTCTCCTTGTTGAAATATAAATTTGTAAAAAGTAAGATAGAGGTTAAAAAGGACCTGAAGCCCAATGTGCCAAAGGTTCATGTAGATGATGCTCAAATTGGACAGGTTTTTACCAATCTTTTCTTAAATGCAATAGATGCTATGGAGCAGGGAGGCACCTTGCGCATTGCCGCCAGTTATCATCCGGAAAAATCAGCGTATGTGGAAATTTTGTTTGAAGATACAGGTCCAGGCATATTACCCGAGATCATGGATCACGTCTTTGAACCATTTTACACAACAAAGGACGTAGGCCGCGGTACCGGCTTAGGCCTCTTCATTTCTTATGGAATAATAGAAAAACATGGCGGGACGATAGATGTAGCAAACCTACCTGATAAAGGCACACAGTTCAAGATCTGCCTACCGGTATAGTATATTAGTAGCCGTTCACGGCTTGAAACTTGAAATTGGAAATTGGAAATTAGGGAGAAATTAAATTAGAAATTGGAAATTGGAAATTGGGAAGAACAGTACAAAAGCATGAAGGCCAAGTTTCGAATTTCGTAATTTCGAATTTCAACGTTCTGTGAACGGTTACGCCTTTCTGTATTTCTTGACTTTTACGCTATTATAAATTAAACAGGAGGTAACAGTTCAGCCACGATATTGGTCGACCACTCGACCACCCGACCACTCGACCACTCGACCACTCGACCAATGTTACAGGGGTTTAAGGAGATATGGGCGAAATAATTACAACAATCCCAAATTATGATGTTGTTGAAAAGTTGGGTGAGGGGCACCAATCAATTGTTTATAAGGCCTTTCATAAAAGGAATCATCATCGACCATTGGCTCTCAGGGTTTTGAAGGCGGCCTTACTATCCGAAGATCAAAAAAGACACTTTCGGCAGAAAATTGAGCATCTGAAGATCTTACATGATACCCGCCTTATCACGCCCTTATCATTTAAGGTGAGAGGAAATGTCCAGTTTTTCACCCAGGACTATTTCAATGGGACAACCCTTGATGAGTGGGCCAAAAGCCAGACTAAAATTACCTTAAACGATTTTTTCACCATAGCTTGCGAGCTGGCTGAAGCCATCGATAAAGTTCATGAAGCAGGGATTATTCATGGCGGAATCAAACCCCACAATATATTAATTGAGCCGGAGGCCTTCAATATACGGTTAATTGATTTTATAGGCCCCCTTGATGCAAGGGATGTGAGCCATTTCATTTATGACCGCGGTTTTGTGGAAGATACTCTGGCCTATACCTCTCCCGAACAGACCGGGCGCATCAATCATAGAGTCGATTTTCCGAGTGACCTATACTCACTGGGGATTACCTTTTATAAATTGCTGACCGGACATCTTCCATTCTTTTCTACCGACCCCCTTGAATTGATCCATTCCCACCTGGCCGAAGAAGCGCCGCCCGTCCACGAATTAAATCCCGAAGTTCCCACTATCCTGGGTAAAATCATAGCGAGATTAATGCTCAAACAGCCGGAGAAACGGTACCAGAGCGCGTCCGGGCTTTTGGCCGACTTCATTCAGTGTCGGGATGAATATTCAGCCACCAACACAATCAGCGAATTTACTCTTGGGATTTATGATCGTACCCATCGAGTTGCCTTTATCTCTAAAATGGTGGGACGCGACAGGGAGGCTGAAATTATCCTTGAGGAATATGATAAAGCAGCCAGGGGCTCTTTCCGCTGCCTATTCATTTCAGGGCTCCCCGGCATTGGAAAAACCCGCTTGATTCAAGAACTTCAGAAACCAATCGTTGGGCACAGGGGCTATTTTACCTCAGGGAAATTCGATGTCTATCAAAAGAATATTCCATATAGCTCTCTTATCCAGGCCCTCAGAAATTTGGTGAGGACCTTTTTAACGGAAAGTGATGAAAGGGTCGCTCTCTGGAGGGAAAAGATTATCGAAGCGCTTGGAAGTAACGGCAGGGTAGTCACCGACGTGATACCGGAACTGGAGATCCTGATCGGCCCTCAACCAGAGGTTAAACCGCTTCCTCCTGTTGAATCGAGAAACCGCTTCCATGATCTCTTTGGCCGTTTTTTGACCTGTCTGGCCAGCGAGGAATATCCCCTGGTGCTTTTTATCGACGATCTTCAATGGTGTGATATTGCCTCCCTTGATTTTCTTGGCAACATCTTTGCCAACCACAAGGAGCATCCATACCTCCTTCTTGTAGGAGCCTATCGTCATAATGAGGTCGATTCGAGCCATCCTCTTGCTAAGTTAATACAAAGGGTCAAGGAAAACGCCGAACCTCTGCAAGAAATCAGGTTGGCGCCTCTTAAACCCGGGCATTGCCATGAGATGGTCTCCTATATTCTCGATTCGCCTCTTTCATATACCATGGCCTTAGCCGGTTTAATAACCGAACTCACAGAGGGAAACCCTTTGTTCGTGAGCGAGATGCTGTCGTATCTCCATAATGAAGATTTGCTCATTTTAGGTGAAAACAATCAATGGCAATGGGACATGGATAAGATCAGGGAGTCTGACATGCCCTCCACGGTGGTGGCTCTTTTTAGCTCAAAGGTGCAAAAACTCCCCTCTGATACTATTGACCTGCTCGAATATTGCGCTTGCATGGGAAACCTATTCACGCCGGATGAAGTTGTTCTGGTCAGAGAAATTACCTTGTTGGATGTATTTGAAAAGTTGAAACCAGCCTTAGGCCAGGGGCTTTTAATCGATAACAAAGGTCAATTGCAATTTGTTCACGACCGGGTGCAGGAGGCGGTCCTGAGCGCCATAAAATCTGAAACCCGGCGGCAGATACATTGGCAGATCGGATCCCTCCTTTTTTCTGCTGTTCCCGAAGGGACTGATTTGGAAGAGATGCACAACCTGTTCACCATGGCCGCCCACTTTAACCTGGGAAGGAAGAGCGCTCTAGACAGAAAAACCGCCTACCAATTGTCTGATATCAACTATCATGCCGGCAACAAGGCCCTGGAGTCGCTGGCAATAGAAGCGGCCGATGAGTATTTTGAACAAAGCCTTGATCTTTTGCCGGATGACTTCTGGGAGGCACAATACGACAGGACATTTAAGATATTCCGGAAACTGGCAAAGACCAGGTTGATGTGTGGAAAATATGAGAGTTCGGAAAAACTGCTCAATCAATTACTTGACCATGCCAAAACCGATCTGGACAAGGCGGAAGCCTTAGCCGAACAGACCACCTCGCTCTCATCCATAGGCAATTTTATAAAGGCCATTGAAACTGCTAACCGCGGGTTGGCATTTTTCGGAAAATCGATCCCGGACGATCCTGAGCTTGCAGAGAAAAAACGAGAGGAGTTGATGAATGAAATCAACTCTCAATATGGTTCCAGAATTTGGGACACTATCCTGAATATGCCGTTTACCAAGGAAAGAAAGAGTAAGATTGAATTGGGCTTTTACAGTGAACTTATCCCGGATTTATACATGTCCGGACTGGTGCCGCAACTCTATCTTTCGGCAGTCCAGTCAACCCAACACTGCATAGAAGGCGGCATGGATGAATCGGTGATCTACTCGTTTTCTATCATGGGGCTCTATTTAGGGGAGCAACTAAAATTTGAGCAGGTCTTTCGATATGAAGACCTGGCCCTTAATTTGTGTGAAAGGTATCCGAACACCTTTGGGGCCACCCGCGGGATGAACGGGGTTGCCTGGGTTACTATGCATACGCGGAATCATCCCGAAGAACTGGCTAAACATTGTCTGAAAACGATCCAGTGCGGGAAGAACTGCGGTGATCTGTATAATGCGGGGCTTTCTTACGGACCCTTGATGTGGGGCCTTCAGGTTCAGGGAGCTAACCTGTCTGCAATCGAGGAGTATGCTAAAGAGTGTCTGCAGTTTTCTCAAAAATACCATTTATCCTTTTCCGTTGCTCTGGCCGAGGCGATGCAGGCCGGGTGGATAGAACCTATGAAGAGAGGTTATACTCCCATCCCCATGGAGGAAAAGATTGAAAAATGGGAAAACCAAAACCATATTGCCGCTGCGGGGAGCTATTATGCGCACTTGGCTTTGACCCACTATTATTTCGGAAAGTATGAAAAGGCCGAAGAGTATTTATTTAAAGTCAGAGAGTATCTGAGAGGGCTTACCGACCATCTACTGAAGCGACAGTGGCATGTCTTTCAGGCGCTGAATGCCCTCAGGCTGTATGAAAGGGGAATCATCTACAAAAGCAAAGAAGAACTATTAGCTTATATTCAACCGCTCATCAAAAAGGTTGAAACCTGGGCTCAATACGGGCCAATGTTTAAACCTTATCTTGCTTTTATCTATGCAGAACTGGAAAGAGTTACCGGCGATTTCAGAAAGGCAAGAAGTCTCTATTTTGATGCTATAGCTATTGCCCACAAACAGCGCTACACACTGCTGGAAAGCCACCTTAATGAGTGTCGTGGAGAGCTTCTCAAGGGCGCAGGTTTTGACACAGCTCGGGTTTACTTTGTCGAGGCCGCCCGGCTATACAGAAAATGCCGGGCGGAACGTAAAGAGATCTTACTCATGGAGAAATACCCTGAGTATTTTGAGGAAGAGGCGCCTGCTTACGCGCCGGCCGAAGCAGAGTCGGCTGCTTACACCCTTCCCGGCCTGGACGTTGACTATCTCATGAAATCCTCCCTTGCTATTTCAGCAGAGATCGATCCCGATGTCCTGTTGAAAAAGATCATGAATGTGGTGCTGGAGGCCTCGGGGTCCCAGCATGGTTATCTTTTGATTGAAGAAAGCGGCAGCCTGATTGTCCGCGCCGAAAGTCATATCACTAAAAAAGATGCTGTTCGCACTGTCAAATACAACCTTGAAGATGCCGCGGACGTTTGTAAGGCTATTGTCCGTTATGTGCGGCGGACTAAAAAGAGGGTGGTCCTGAACAATGCTTCGGAAGAGGGTGAGTTTAAGGACAATCCCAAGGTTCAGAGGATGGGCCTTAAATCGATCCTTTGCCTTCCATTGATCAAGCAATCCAAATTGATTGGAATTCTATACCTGGAAAACCGTTTGTCGGATTCGGTTTTCACGCCGGAAAGGACAGAGATGACAGAGCTGCTGACTTCCCAGGCGGCCATCTCTTTTGAGAACGCCCGTCTGCTCGACGAGATGAGACAGGCGGAGCAGGCGCTTCGTGAAAGTGAGGAGAAACTTGCCGGCATTGTCGATTCGGTGACGGACTACATGGGCATGATAGACGAGCAATTTACTATTGTATGGGTTAACGATGCTGCCAGAGACATGTTTGGCCCGGATCTGGTTGGCCGGAAATGCCATGCTGTTTTTCACGGGCAGGATAAGGTTTGCGAAATATGCGTTGTGAGGCAATGTTTCGAAGATGGCAGAGTTCATGAAGGCGAGATGGAAGTTATCGGAGCTGATGGAAAGCAACGAACCTGCTTAAACACAGCTAATGTGGCTGCGCGACACGAGGACGGTCGTCCAAAAACAGTGCTGGAGTTGTTCCACAACATCACCCACCGCAAACAGGCGGAGGATCAAATCAAGGCATCGCTGAATGAGAAAGAAGTGCTTTTAAAAGAAATTCACCACAGGGTTAAAAACAATTTGCAGGTTATTTACAGTCTGCTCAGGCTTCAGTCTACGCATATCAAGGATAAACATGACATGGAGATATTCAAGGAGAGCCAGAATCGTGTCAGGTCAATGGCATTCGTTCATGAAAAACTGTATCAATCAGAAGACCTGGCGATGATTGACTTTGCTGAATATACCAGAAAGCTCACAACCTCTTTGTTCCATTCGTATGCGGCCTATCCGGAGACCATAACTCTGGAGATCAATGCGGACGATGTCTTTCTGGGTATTGATAATGCCATCCCTTGTGGTTTGATTATAAATGAACTTGTTTCAAATTGCCTGAAACACGCTTTCCCAAGGGGTAAGAAGGGAAAAATATGCGTTGAACTTCATTCGAACAGGGACCTGCATGCAGGTAATAAGTTTACACTGATAGTCAGTGATAACGGCGCCCGCTTCCCAAAAGATTTAGACTTCCGAAAAGCGGAAACATTAGGTTTGCAATTAGTAACGACTCTGGTAAAACAACTTAAGGGGACGATTGAGCTTGATAGAGATGATAGAACAAAATTTGAGATTACATTTGCCCCGAGAGAGAAAAATAATAATTGAGGGATTTAGGGGTTGAGGGATTGAGGGATTGGGGGGTTTGATAAAGCAAGTAATTTAGTAAAATACGAATATCGAATGTCGAACAAGGAATGTCGAACAACAGAAGTTTTTTAAAAGAAATAAATCAATATCCTTTACTTCGATATTCTGCGGTTCCTTGTTCTGCGGTTCAAAATTAATCACGACTGGAGACCAGGTATGGGTTTTAGGAATGCTGGAATTGAGGGATTGCCTGTAAGTAGTCGAGTAGTCGAGTAGTCGAGTAGTTAACCACTCGACCAGTTTCCCACTCGACCACTCGACCAATATCAAAGAGGGTTAAGACAATGACGAATTCACAGATCCTGATTGTTGAAGATGAAGGCATCATCGCGAAGGATATACAAAATACGTTGGAAGGTTTGGGATATGCTGTTCCTGCTATCGCATCTTCCGGAGAGGGAGCTATTAAAAAAGCAGCGGAAGCGCTCCCGGATTTAGTGCTTATGGATATCGTGTTAGAAGGGCACATGGACGGCGTGGAAGCGGCTGAGCAAATCCGGGATCGTCTCGATATTCCAGTGGTATATCTCACTGCTTATGCAGACAACAAAACATTGCAGCGGGCAAAGGTGACAGAGCCTTATGGCTACATACTCAAACCTTTCAGTGAAAGAGAATTATACACTACCATCGAGATGGCCCTTTACAAGCATAAGATGGAAAAGAAATTAAGAGAGAGTGAACAATGGCTTGCCACCACACTCAAAAGTATAGGCGATGCCGTGATTGCCACCGATGCCGGAGGATTCGTAACATTCATGAATCCCGTTGCCGAGGTTTTAACGGGATGGAAGCAGGAAGACACTGCAGGAAAACCTTTGAAAAAGGTTTTCAATATCATAAATGAGGAAACAGGTAAACAGGCCGAGGATCCTGCAACGAGGGTGCTCAGAGAAGGTGTTGTCGTGGGGCTGGCAAATCATACAGTGTTGATAGCAAAAGACGGAACGAAATACCCTATCGATGACAGCGGCGCTCCTATCAGAGATAACAAAGGAAATATCACCGGTGTTGTTTTGGTCTTCCGCAACATTACTGAAAAGCGGAACATGGAAGAAGCACTCCTGAAAGCGGATGCACTTGAATCCCTCGGTATTCTTGCCGGCGGTATCGCCCATGATTTCAACAATATTCTAATGGCAATTATGGGTAATATTACGCTGGCAAAGATGTACGCAAAACCAGGAGATAAGATATTTGAAAGATTGAAAGAGGCAGAAAATGCGTCCCTGCGAGCAAAGGATTTGACACAACAATTACTTACCTTTTCCAGAGGCGGAGCGCCGATCAAGAAAATCGCTTTTATCTCAAAGTTACTAAAGGATACAGTCGCATTTGTCTTGAGTGGTTCCAATGTCAGGTGCGAATTCTTTATATCAGGCGACCTCTGGCCGGTTGAAGTGGATGAGGGACAGATCGGTCAGGTCATCAACAATTTGATAATCAATGCCAGCCATGCCATGCCTAAAGGTGGGATAATCAAGGTGCGCGCTGAAAATATTGTTTTAGATGCTAAGCAGGGTCTTCCTCTGCAAAAGGGAAAGTATATAAAAATATCCATTGAAGATCAGGGTATTGGGATTTCGAAAGAGCATCTCCAACAAATATTTGACCCCTATTTTACCACTAAACAGAAGGGAAGCGGTCTGGGGCTTGCCACTGCTTATTCAGTTGTCAAAAGGCATGATGGCTGTGTTCAAGTTGAATCAGAACTTGGAGTGGGAACCACTTTTAATATTTACCTGCCTGCTTCTTCAGAGGAAATATTGATGGAAAAAGAACTCAGAGAAAGAATTCATACTGGAAAGGGTAAAATTTTAGTAATGGACGACGAAGAGATAATCAGAGATGTGACAGGCGAAATGATCGAGGTTTTAGGTTATGAAGTGGAGTTCGCCAAAGATGGCGCTGAAGCAATTGAACTGTATAAAAAGGCTAAAGAATCCGCGCAACCCTTTGAAGCAATCATAATGGATTTAACCATTCCTGGCGGGATGGGAGGCAAGGAAACCATTCAGGAATTTATCAAGATTGATCCTGAAATTAGAGCCATTGTTTCCAGCGGTTATTCTAATGATCCCGTAATGGCTGACTATAGAAAATATGGTTTTCGCGGCGTTGTTGCCAAGCCGTATAAGATCAAAGAACTGGGCGAAATATTATATAAAGTAATAACAGAATATTAAAAGATGAACGTCCAACATCGAACATTGAACATATTAAAAGATGAACATCGAACATCGAACATTGAACATTGAACGTCCAACGTCGAATAATGTATTCTGCCAATTTATAAATTGATGGAGCGATCCGCCCGCCTCGCCTGAGCGAGACGACAAAAGAACGAAGAGCATTGAGTACGGCTCGCGATGGCGGGCAGGAGCGATTTCATCATTCGATGTTCGATGTTGGACGTTCGATGTTCGATGTTCATTTTTTCTTCAGTTGCCATGTCTAAGGTTTCACTTTCTTGCCTTTGCATATCCGATATGATTCAAGGCCTCTTCTATTTCATTGAGTGTAACAGGATCATCTATTGTGGCCGGCATCTTATATTCCTTGTTATCTGCAATATTCCGCATAGTGCCTCTCAAGATTTTTCCTGACCGTGTTTTAGGCAGCCGTTTTACAATAGCAGCAGTCTTAAAGGAAGTTATAGGCCCGATTCTATCACGAACCATCTGGACGACCTCCTTTATGATTTCATCGTGGTTGCGCGTAACACCGGCATTTAATACCAGAAATCCGATGGGGACCTGGCCTTTAATCTGGTCATCAACGCCAAGAACAGCGCATTCAGCCACTTCAGGATGATCGGCCAGCACCTCTTCAATGGCGCCTGTGGAAAGACGATGGCCGGCAACGTTTATAATGTCATCGGTGCGTGTCATAACGTATATGTAGCCATCTTCATCGATAAACCCCGCGTCGGCTGTTTTGTAATATCCGGGAAATTCCTCCATGTAAGAGCCGACATAACGTTCGTCATTGTTCCACAGGGTGAGAAGCGATCCCGGGGGCAGCGGGAGCTTTACAACAAGAGCGCCGATTTCACCTGCCTTGACAGGCTTGTTGTCCGGATCTACTACCCGGACATCCCATCCCGGAACTGCTTTTGTGGGTGAGCCGGGTTTGACCGGAAAATGATAAATGCCCATGCAGTTAGCGGCAATGCCCCAGCCGGTCTCTGTCTGCCACCAGTGATCTATTACAGGTATGCCAAGATGCTTTTCAGCCCAGTGCAGCGTGTCTGGATCAAGTCTTTCGCCTGCAAGGAATAATGTTTTGAGGTTTGACAGATCATACTTTTTCATGAGCCCGGCATCAGGGTCTTCCCTCTTGATGGCCCGAAAGGCTGTAGGAGCGGTGAATAGGGCTTTGACCTTATGCTCTGATATTACACGCCAGAATGCGCCTGCATCAGGTGTGCCTATCGGCTTGCCTTCATAAAGTATTGTAGTGCAGCCTTTAAGCAGCGGGGCATAAACAATATATGAATGACCGACTACCCAGCCTACATCGGATGCCGTCCAGTAGACATCTCCCTGATCAACATTATAGATTGCTTTCATACTCCATTTCAGGGCGACCATGTGCCCGCCGTTGTCACGCACAACACCCTTTGGTTGTCCGGTCGTTCCTGATGTGTAAAGAATATACAGTGGATCTGTAGATTGGACGGGAACGCAGCCATGTGGCTCTGCCTTTGACATGGCTTCGTTCCAGTCAATGTCTCTGCCTTTTATCATGGATGCTGTTTCCATGGGCCTCTGGAGGATAATACAGCATTTTGGTTTTGCCTCTGCCATTTCTATGGCTCCGTCAAGGAGCGGCTTGTACCTGACAATCCGCTTAACCTCAATACCGCAAGAGGCTGAAACAATTACTTTTGGACTGGCGTCGTTAATGCGGGTTGCCAGCTCATTTGCGGCAAAACCGCCAAAAACCACTGAATGGACAGCGCCAAGACGCGCGCATGCAAGCATGGCAATGGCTGCTTCAGGGATCATCGGCATATATATGATTACCCTGTCCCCTTTTTGTACGCCACGGGAAGCAAGGACTCCGGCAAATTGTGCGACTTCGTCTCTTAGCTGCCGGTATGTAAACTTCTTAATAGTGTCGGTAACCGGGCTGTCGTATATCAGTGCATTTTGATCTCCGCGTCCGTTGTCGATATGAATATCCAGGGCATTGTAACAAGTATTTAGCTCGCCGCCGGCAAACCAGCGAAAAAAAGGGGCGTTAGAATCATTGAACACCCGTTCCCATTTTTTATACCAGTGGCAATCTTGCGCGGCCTCGCCCCAGAAACTGTCAGGGTCATGTATGGACTGTTGGTATGCAATTTCATAAGGGTTGGCCATCTTAATGCTCCTTCGTGAAATTAGCCGATCACGATGTGACCTTTTTCTTAATTTCATCAACGATTTCAGGATTAGCCAGCGTAGATACATCCCCCACATCTTTTTTATTTGAGATAGCCCCAAGCACCCTGCGCATGATCTTGCCTGAACGTGTCTTAGGCATGTCGGATACGAGCCAGACTTTTCTCGGCCTTGCGATCTTACCGATTGTGTCACAAATGGCTGCTGAAATTTTCGCAGCCAGTTCATCGGTTGGCTCATATCCCGGCTTTAAAGAAATATACAGATCGGGAACAACCCCTTTTATATCATCGGAAACCGGAACAACGGCCGCTTCCGCCACCTCCATAACCGTAAGAGATGCAGACTCAATTTCTTTTGTTCCAAGCCTGTGGCCTGAAACATTGATTACATCGTCAATTCTGCCAAGAATACGATAGTATCCGTCTTTAGCCTCCATAGCGGCGTCGCCTGTAAGATACGGCCAGTCTCGCCAATCCCTGCTGTTTTTGTCCTTGCAGTATTTTGCATAATAATTTGAAACATATCGATCTCGATCTCCCCATATTGTTTGAAATGCGCCAGGCCATGGATTTCTTATGCAAATATTGCCTGCCCTACCCTCTCCGGCCTTTATTTCATTTCCAAGCTCATCATAAATAATCGGATGAATGCCGGGCACTCCCGGGCCTGTGCTTCCAGGCTTCATCGGTTTAATGGCAGGCACCGTACCGCACAGAAAACCACCGGTCTCTGTCTGCCACCAGGTATCAACTACTACAGCTTTATTCTTTCCGATCACCTCTTGATACCATCGCCAGACCTGGGGCTCGATCGGCTCTCCAACGGTTGTCATATGCTTGAAATGATGACTATACTTTGTCGGCAAATCAGGATCGATCTTTCTTAATGCCCGTATAACGGTCGGAGCTGTATGGAAAATGTTTATATCAAGCTCTTCCGCTATCCTCCACGCTCTGCCTGCATCAGGATAGGTGGGAACCCCTTCGTAAATCACCGTTGAGGCACATAGGGACAGGGGGCCGTAAACTATGTATGAATGGCCAGTAATCCATCCAATATCCGCCATACACCAGTAAACATCTTCCGGATGAATATCCTCAATATACTTTGATGTGCCCGTCACATACGCAAGATAGCCTCCTGTGCTGTGCTGGCACCCTTTGGGTTTTCCTGTTGTGCCGCTGGTATACATGAGAAAAAGAGGATCTTCAGCCGGCATTGGAACAGGATCTACCTTTTTTCCGCGATAATCCTGAAGCAAATCATTTATAAAATAATCACGGCCATCAACCAGCGGTGTCCTGGTGGAATTTTTTCCAGGATAACGCTGCCATATAAGCACTTTATCAACATTCTGGCCGTCCTTTTTTGCCAGATCGACGGCCATATCGGCATTTTGCTTGTGATCAATGAGTTTGCCGTTTCTATAATAACCGTCAATCGTAATCAGTACTTTGCTTTTAGAATCAACCATCCTGTCTGCGCATGCTCTTCCGCTGAACCCTCCAAACACTTCACAGTGAATAATACCGAGTCTGGCGCAGGCAAGCATGGTTATAGGAAGATCTGCGGTCATAGGCAAATGAAGTGTTACCGTATCTCCTGCCTTTAAACCTGCAAAGTCTTGAAGAAGCGCTGCAACCTCGTTAACCCGCACATATAGTTGCTGATATGTAATGTGCTCAATCCGTTCATTTTCAGGTTCCGGAACAAAATGGATTGCGGTTTTGTTTTTATTCTTCTCAAGATGCCTGTCAACACAATTATAACATGCATTTATCTTTCCGCCTACAAACCATTTCCAGCATGGAGCATCGCTTGTATCCAATATGGTATCCCACTTCTTGTGCCAGTGTAAAAGATCAGCATATTCCGTATAACATTCAGGGAATTTGTCCAGAGCAAAACGCTCGTAAATTGCTTCATCCTTTATATTAGCCTGTTCAATAAATTCTTTAGAAGGATAAACATAGTCTTCCTCCTTCCAGTGAACAGCTATTTGAGCTTCCGATGTTTCTACTGCTTCATTCTTTGCCATAAATTACCCCCCTCAAAGTTTTTGTTTTCTATATTTAACAAAGAAACCCTTGAAAAAACCAAGGGTTGCTAAAAAATGTTATTCTTATTTTTGTAAGCGTTCACGGAACGTTGAAATTAGAAAATAGAAATTGGAAATTTGGCCTTCATGCTTTTGTACTGTTCTCGTAAACTCGTTTCATCTCTTCCCAATTTCTACTTTCCAATTTCAAGTTTCAAGCCGTGAACGGCTATCTATTTTTTATGAATCCCAAAACTACTCTAAGTTCTATTTTCCCCTTTTATTCCAAGCAAAAACACTTCAAATGCTGTTTCAAGAGCCTGTTTCAAATAATCTTCATTGTTATCCATTATTTTTTTACTTTCTCCCCAGAGAACAATGCCGGAAAATAACGCCCACAGCAGGTCGGCAAGAGCTTCAGGTTTCTTGTCAATAATAACGCCATTGTTGATCCCTTCCTTAAATATATCGGACATTGCGCTGAGAGAGCTGCTAAAAAGTTCTTTGATATCTGCAAAGAGTTGCGGCGATAAGTTTTTAAGAATTTCACTCGATTGAAGACGAAACAAGTTTATAAGGATTAAGGGGTCGAATTCATAAACATCAATTATAGCCTTCTTTAATCCCTCTAATTTTTGTTGTCCATCTAACTCCTTTTCAGCGCTTACATGCCTTAACTTGATATTTAGATATTGAAGTATTCTAAGAGAAAGGGATGCACACAGCTCATCTTTGCTCTTGAAATAAAGATAAAGGGTGCCCGGGCTGAGCTCGGCTTCCTTGGCAATATCCTCCATTGTTACTTTAGCGAAGCCTTTGCTATAAAACACCCTTTTTGCAGCTATCATAATCTGCTGACGTCTTCTATCCCTTTCACGCTCTTTTCTTTCTTGTATTCCCATAATTCATTCGCTGAATCTGATTTATTTGTTAAAAATTATTCTAATAGATATTTTTTATTTAGTCAAGGAAAAAAATCAGGGTACCCCTGTGAATTCAAAGCTTAATTTTGTCTGAATTTTTTCTATCCTTTTGAATATTTCTTTTAGCATTGTCTGTTCTATGCTGGAAAGTTTCTTTGGATTAACGTAATTATCCGGTTTTTTATTTTCCTCAATAACCGATGTAATCTGCCGAATAAATCTTAGCTGCATTAAGAAACTGTAAGCTTGTTCAAGTTCATTATAGTCCTGCCAGTATAGAACCTTTTTTAAATAAAGCTGATACAGCCTTTCCTGGGTATTGGTCTCTTCAATCTTGTTTTTTAGCGCATATATCCTTGCAAAATCAACAATCGGCGTCATGGCGCTCTTTATATCAAAAGAGTTTCGGTGCTCACCTTTTGACTCAACTAAAAAATTCCGAAAAAAACCTATCGGAGGTTTAAAGTGGAGGGCGTTTTCAGTTAAATGACGGAAAAAACCCGGCCACCCAATAAGAGAATCAAAAAGATATTTGCGAAGCTCGGTTATAAGATCCATATCCCCGTACGCTCCGCGAAAATCGAAAAAAATACTTGATTGAAGCAGATCTTCAGGTCCTGCAGCATGAATCCATGCAGAAAAGTATTCTTTCCAGGTAGATAATGGCTGGCACCATTTGGGGTTTTTTGCCATTACATCCCCCTTGCAAAAGTCATATCCTGCCTGATCAAGCCAGGTACAAACCTTTTCTCCAAGCTTTAAAAAATAGCTCTTTACCCTCTCTTCTGATTCCTTTGATACATCTTCAAATATTATTGCATTATCCTGATCTGTCTTAAGAGTCTGCTCCTTTCTCCCCTCGCTTCCCATAATCATGAATACGAATCCGGCCGGTGGCCGGCCTGATTTCTCGATTGCAAACCCGATCAGTTTATTTAAAATAGCATCTGAGATCGTTGTTATGAGCCTTGTCACATTCTTTGCTTTAGCCCCGCTGCTTATCAGGTTCTGGATTAATCCGGGCAATTGTCTGTGTTTGTCTATAATTTTCTCAACGCTGTCCGCTGTGGTAATCTCGCGAATGAGAAATAGCGGTGACTGTCCCTGGGCTGCAACCAGGTCGCTATTGGTTACAACGCCTATAATTTTTTCATCGGCATCTGTAACAGCAAGATGTTTTATGTTTTTTTGCATCATTACCATAAGAGCCTCAAAAACAAGAGCCTTGTCTGAAATCATGCCGACAAGAGAAGACATTATCTCGGAAACAGGCTTTTTAATATCAACCCCTTTTGCAATGACCTTCTTTCTCAGATCAGTATCGGTAACTATACCAACAAAATCCCCACCAGATTTTTTTATAAAAATGGAACTGCATCTATTGCTGCTCATAACTGATGCTGCTTTTTGGATTGAGAACTCTGCATCACAGAAAACCAGGTCCATGGTAAAAATGCTTGCCACAATCTGGCTGAAAAATGGCGAGGACTCCTCTTTTGACCGGATACTCTTTGCAATGATCCCGGCATAAGCTCTGTCAAGCATCCGCTTGCCAAAAGTATCGGTAAAATATTCGGAAAAGACCGCATGCCGTGTGCAAGTAACTAAAAAACTCTTTTTTGGCAAAATATAAATATCCGAATCTTCATTTATTTTCAGCGTACGAACAGCAATTCCATCATTTAAAAGCATTGAAATTCCGCCACAAACTTCCCCTTTACTTAAGAATATATGTAGCGTTTTTTTACCATTTTGTTCATAATACCGTTCGGCAGCGCCTTTTTGAATTATATAAAGACATTCAATTCTTGATCGCTCCTGAACAAACAAGATTGTATCCTTAGGATAATGAACCATGGAAACTTCAGAAGCTATTTTTTTGAGTTCCTCTTCAGGAAGAAAAGAGAACGGAGCCACACCTGACAAGAATTTCAAAGCCTGGCTGACCATCGATTTGCCAACAACCTTTATCAGTTTATGATTATTATTGCCTGTCATTAATTTATCCATTGAAAGTTAGGGGTAAGGATTAGAGGATTAAGGATTAACTGCACAATCCTTTTAATCCTTACCTCTTAATCCTATGTTTTAATCCTTACCTAATACTTAATACGGCTGTAATAGGTTTTTTGAGAAGCGATTCGGGCATCTTTCAAGGTATATACTCCCATTTTAGCGAGAAGCGGAATCAATTTGATAAATATTTCACCTGTTGCAATTGCATCACCAAGCGCTGTATGCCTGCCGACAATGCTTACGCCAAGACGCTCGGCAAGCGCCTCTAAATTATGATCTTGCTGTGCTGGATGAACAACCGCTGAAAGCAGCAAAGTGTCCAGCACAGGATTAATGAACTTTACTCCTGTTTCAGCCTCATTTATCTGAAGCATACGCATATCAAAAGCAGCATTATGAGCAACGAGAACAGTATCTTCAGCAAATTGCTGAAAAAAGGGGAGTACTTTGTCGATGGTTGGCTGGCCTTTTAGCATTTCAGGCTGAATTCCGTGAATCTTTATCGATTCAAATGGCAAGGAACGTTCAGGATCGACAAACTGGTCAAAGCGTTCATCATGCAGCAGTCGGCCATTTACAATCCGGATTGATCCGACGGAAATTATTTTATCTCCCCCCCTCGGATCCAATCCTGTTGTCTCAGTATCAAAAACAGTAAACGCAAGTTCGTTTAACGGTCGATTGTCCAGTTCCGGAATCTGACCCGGCTGGCTGAACATGTCAAAATCATAAAACTCCGGGCGGCTTTCCGGTAAAATGGTTATTCTTCTTATCTTTTCAGATTCGTATGTTTCTATAGCCGGTAGAATTAAACGCAAATACGATTTATCCCTTTCCCCCTCGCATACATTTGACCACATTTCCGCTTCATGGTATTGCAACACCGCCTTCAAGCTTAATGGAAGCTCCTCATTTTTTAGAATCAGGATCTGGTGATCCCATTTTCGCAATGTTTCAATCTTTATCGGGTTGCCATGCCATATAAAATCAAAATTTACAAAGATCCCTTTTCTTTCAAAGTTACAAGTAAATTTCCTGTTTGCCGTTTCATTCCTTAATTGATTCAACACACATAACATACCTAAGATTATCGAATAGCTGTCAACCTTAACCCTGTTCTGATCGTCAGAATATTCCATATCAATAATAATATCTAATTTTTCTTCTGCCTTGCTCCTGATAGATTCAACAAGATTTTGGGCAAGTATCGGAACAAGAGGCCACTGGGTGATAAAATGGCTGGAATAATCAGAACTTATATTATCTAAAACACAGCCTAAGGTTATGCATTGGTGATGAATAATTTCCCTGAATTTTTGAAGCTGCGCGCTTTCCATGTCAGGATATTCGATTATGGCTTCAATACTGGATCTGATACCGGCCAGAGAAGAACGTATACTCTTTGTAAAAGATTGCAGCATAAAATTCACAATCCTGTCAGCTTCAGTCTGTTGTGTGATATCAGTAAATATAATGATAAATCCTGTAAACTTTCTCAAATGGCTTAGAATGGGAACAGCTTCCGCCCTTAACAGTTTATTACCTTTGCCGACAACGACAAAATTGGAACTGATATCTGCTTCTTTATGTTCTAATTTTTCTGCTATCTCGTCCAGAGCGTGTACAACCAGGTTTTTGTCAATAATATTGAATATTGAACGTCCCAAACCGATAAAGCTCTCCCCTGCTCCAAAACTGGCTATATCCGATCCGGATTCTGAATCAGGAATGACATTATCAGCGCCCATAAGCATATATTTGACCTGTTTGCTATAAAACAGGATCCGGCATTCAGCATTGCAGATCAGCACCCCTTCCGGCAGTTCGGACATAAAAGCCGCAAGGATATTTTTCTCCTCTTCTGCCTTTGCCTTTGCCAGATCAATCCTTTGCTCAACATTTTTCTGCAACTCCTCATAACGATCTGCCCCTTCATTTATTATCCGGGCAAGCCGCATGATATTACTACTGCCCTCAATGGTTATACGGTGCGAAGGATTTACAGAAGTTATAAGCGTGGTCTCTTCAACAAGTTTGCTGGTCGGGATAATATACACATGAAAAATGCCATCCAGTGCGAATCCTAAGCCTGCAAGTATGAGAAAAGCGGCGCTGAAGATATATAAGAAATTCTGTTTAATAATGCTGAGTAAAAGTGACTTTTCTTCCGGCGGCAACTGTTGCCAGAACAAAACAGCAAGGCTGGCAATAATGATAAGGGTGATTGATACAGAAATAGCTACAAACCACCAGAATTTATTGTTTGGATTCATCAGGCGCCTTTAAGGTAACGTTCACGGAACGTTGAAATTAGAAATTAGAAAATAGAAATTTGGCCTTCATGCCTGCCCGCCATCGCTCTCGCTCAGGCGAGGCGGGCGGGCTTTTGTACTGTTCTTCCCAATTTCCAATTTCCAATTTCTATTTTAATCTCTCCCAAATTTCTAATTTCCAATTTCAAGCCGTGAACGGCTATCCTTTAAGTAACTCTTTGACCTGTTGCATTATCTGTGAATTAGAAAATGGTTTGGTTATGTAAGCATCTGCTCCAAATGCCAAACCCTTGGCAACATCCGCGTCTCGCACCATGGTGCTTACAAAGATAATTCTGGTGTCCTTCCACTCGGGTTTTTCGCGGACTATCTGGCAGATCTCAAAACCATCAAGGCCGGGATGAATTATATCAAGCAAAATAAGGTCTGGTTGAAATTTTGAGATTTTATCAACAGCCTCTTCTCCGCTTGATGCGGTAATAACCTTATAACCGTTTTGTTCCATTAAAAACCGAAGCGGAACAACTATACTCTGTTCGTCATCTACGATAAGTATTGTCTGGGGCATGTGACTAAACCTAAGGCATCCTTCATTCGCCATCTTACAATTCAATGCCATTTACGACTTATACCGAATTAGAGATATAATTTAGGAATTGCGAATTTAGGAATTTGGGGATTAAAGGTATTCTACTGATTTCAATCCCTTAATCCCTAAATCCCTCAATCCCTAATTAATCATCCAAAGATACCTATTTCAAACGCTAAAACCCACAAAATTGAAAAGGTAACAACGGCTATCAATATTATATCTTCTTTTTTCACAAGTTTGATCTCCCTATCTTACAGGTTACTACCCTAATCGAGTCAAAAACCGATTAGGAAGTATCTGGTATTCGGTATAACAAATACCCAATACCACCCGATTGAGCTTTGCTCAATTGGGTGGCATTATACCTCTTTTACAACGATCTTGGTTTCTTTATCAGCGCGCTCAAGCTGTTTTTCATTGGTGGTAGACATTTCAGCCTTAAAGCAAAGAGCCCACATCATAATAACTCCCAGAATCCACCAGAATATCTGCCATGACCAGAGATGTGGAAAACCGGCAAATGAAAATGCCTTATTGCCAAGAATACATGCCGGGCCAATGGCAAAAAAATACCAGGCAGGCACGACAATTTTCATGGCGCTGCGCCACTTCCTGCCGGATTTACTCGGCGCATCAACACTGTCAAGCCATGCACGAACTTCATTTTGCCTGTCAGAGATTATCTTGTCATCCTTTATCCCAAGGCCTCTGCACAGATATGCAACTGACAATCCGACAAATAATCCCCAAAAGGCGCAATGCATTGATAAAGGATTCGGAATTATTTTATAGGTTACAAACACTGCAAGCATGCCGAAAAGAACTCCAAGCGCTGCTCCGACAGCCGGAAACCTGAATCCCCAGAGCGTGCCAAGAAGCAGTATATACATAATAAATCCAAAGGCGGTTGCCAGAGCTCCTAAAATTACAAGAGCTGACGTCGAAGTCAGCCCGACTATTAAAGCAGCGGCAGTAAGAAGGGTTGCGCATATTCTGTTAACCCAAATCTGCTCGGAATCACTGCACTTCTGTTTTTTAATATAACGCCAATAGATATCCCGTAAAAGAATAGATCCTCCTGTGCCGATATATGGAGCTGCAGTGGAATGAATGGCAGCTATAGCCCCGATAAAAACAAGGCCAAGCATGAATGGTGGCAGGAAACTTTGCATGAGCAGCGGCACAACCACCTTATCGCTGGCAATATCAGCGAAAGCCCCGACACCTTTAATCTGGAGAATTTTTGCTCCTATGCCCTGAAAAGCTGTAAAGAAAAAAAGCGCAAATCCGACTAAAAAAGTAGACATAAATGCCTGCTGCCAGGCAAGCGGTTTTGGAGACTTCATTCCAAATGCCCACATGGTAAAAGCCGGTGATGACTGTATTCCCATCAAGGCAAACATATAAGTCAGTATCATCACGCTTGTCCATCCTCCTCCAAGCCCAAAATTAATTACCTTCGGAACCTCCAGAGTCTCAGGCCCAAGTTCGGTAATAAGCGCTGAAAACTTGCTCCAGCCGCCGAAGTGGATGAGCACATAAGTGCCAAGGATTATAATACCGGTCACAAGGAGCACAAACTGGATTACTCCGACCCATGTGCTTGCTTTAAGGCCGCCTGTGCATACATAGAACCATACTATAAAACCCATAAAAATAGCGCCGAATGTTATCGGCACTCCGGCGATAACATTAAAAAGGGCGGCAGAGGCCATCAACTGAACGGCGGAATAAAACACAGCATACAGAACCGCTGTAACAACTACCAGAAAGCGTATTGTTTCACTGTTGTAATAATAAGAGAACATATCGCCCGGTGTGATAAAACCGTATCTTTTGCCCATCAGCCAGGTTCTCTTGGCAAAAAATGCACCGGTTATAGGGATGGTCAGAACATAAAATGAAGCAAAAGCATAGGCCAGACCATCCCTCCAGATTAATCCCGGATGCCCGATAAATGTCCATCCGCTGAAGGAAGCCGCGGTAGCGGCAAGTAAAAAAGCGACGAACGGAATTGACCTGCCGGCAATAGCATAACCTGAAGATGTTTTTTCAGTATAATACCCCTTGAAACCCCAGTAAAAACAATATGTGATATAAATACCCAGCATTATATAAACCCAAGTAATTCCGCTCATTTTCCCTCCATCTCTTATTTTATTAAATTAGCGCCCTTCGGGCGGACTTTTATCATCAAACATCAATTGAGAAAAAATCATCCAATCTGTGGGAGCGGCTTTCCAGCCGCGATCGTCGTGGCTGGAAAGCCACTCCCACTTGACAACCTCTTGATAAAATTGATTAAAAAAAGAAAATTCCTATACTATCAAGTTAAACTTGGAGTTGTAATAAATTCCATTTTAATGCTATGAGATAATTATAAAAAATAAGGCATCCTTCATTTGCCAGTTTACACTTTTCAAGAACCTCACGCAAAGGCGCAAAGAAAGGAAATAAAGAAAAGCTTTGGTAATTCTCGGCCCTACTAAATGCTGTAAATGCCAATAGTTAAATTGATTCAGCCTGGAAATTGCTGGAAAAACTTTGCATCTTTGCGCCTTTGCGTGAGATTTTTCTTTTTTAAAAAAGTGTAAACTGCTTTTTGGCCTATATGAAAAATGCCAAGAATAATAACACAAAAGATAAAAACTTGAAAGTAGAACTTGCCTTTTTAAAAGCCGTTCCTCCTTTCAGCAATTTATACGACAATAAGCTCAGATCGTAGCCGTTCACGGCTTGAAACTTGAAATTGGAAATTAGGAAGAACAGTACAAAAGCCCGCCCGCCTCGCCTGAGCGAGAGCGATGGCGGGCAGGCATGAAGGCCAAATTTCTAATTTCAACGTTCCGTGAACGGTTACGTTATATCTAATAGATGAAGAGAATATGGAAATTCTTATTTGTTTCAAAATAGATTTTTCGAACCAAAAGGCGGGATCCGGGCTATGATTTGACCTGTTGCTGTAAAACCTCCAGGTGCTTACGGATGCCTTTATCGGTATTCGGCGTGTTATCGAAAAGACGTTTGATAAACCCAGGAGGGTCGTCGATTTTGGGGTCGATCTCCAGTCCCTTTTTATAGTCGGCAATGGCTTTTTCGATTTCTCCGAGATGGCTGTATGCGATTCCCCGATTCACGTAAGCATTGGCCATGTTGGGGTCTATTTCAAGGGCCCGGTTATAATCATTGAGAGCTTGCTCATAGCGATCCATGGTATTGAGGGTGTTGGCCCGTCCGAGATACCCGTCTGCCCGTTGGGGGTCGATGTTGATGGCGCGGCTGAAATTTTCGATGGCTTTTTCCGTCTTGTTCAAATTCAAACTGGAAAGGCCGTCCATGATCGCGTCATCATAGTCCGAAACCCCAATTCCGCAACCAGCAACCCCCAGAACAACGATAATAAGAAATACACCCAGTGTTTTCATAATAAATAATGGTTCGTCAATAACAAGTGGTTGAAAAAGAGGGGGAAGCGCTATCGCTTCCCCCTAAGGTGAGATTTTCATTTCTTGGAAGCGGCAGGCGCCTCTTCATCGTAAATATCGTGCTTTAAAACCTTAAAATCGGTGGTGATGTTGGTTGACATCTCGCACTTGTAGGCCAGAAACCACATCATCACGATGCCGAGAAGCCACCATAAGATCTGCCAGATCCAGATCGACGGCATTCCACCTGGCCATGTGGCAGGTTTCAGCGGATCACCGAAAATCGTATTGCCAATCACACAGAATGGGCCGATGGCAAACATAAACCAGACCAGGGTAATGATCCATCCGATCTTGACCAGATGCTTCTTTTCCGGAGCCAGACTGGCATGTTTGCGGATGAAATTATGGAATGACTGGCGACGTTTCTTCTCCTGTGATTCAGGCTGGGTGAAAAAGCTGACCAGAATGGCAATGGGAAGATTAAAAAGAATACCCCATCCAGCGCAGTGCAGGGTCAGCGGATAAGCGCCCCAGGGAAGGCCGAACTTGAATGTAAAGGTCAAGGTGACGGCGATAATCCCGCAGACCAGCCCGGTAACAACTCCCTGCCGGGTGAGCCAGGGCCAGTAAAGGGTGCCGATCAGAGCCGGGTACATCATGAATCCATAAGAGACGGCCAGTCCCCCGAGCATGACGATGGCGCCTGGCACAAAGGTGGCGAAAGTTAAAGCAGAACCCGCAATGAAGAGCACGCAACCCCGGCCATACAGAGTCTGCTGACTACTGGTCATATCCTTGACCAAGTGCCTTTTAAGGATATCGCGAGTGAGCATGCCGCTGCAGGTGGACATATAGGCCGCCCCTGTGGATTGCATGGCCGCCAGGGCGCAGATGGCCAGAAGACCGACGAGGAACGGCGCGACATCTTTCATCAGATGGATGAAATACGGCACCAAATTGGCCTGCTGGCCGCCTACGAGGCTGCTTAACGGCAGGATGGTCTCAGCCGCACCTTCGGGCCGCAAAAGGGCCAGCACCCATCCGCCCATACCCTGCATCGCGGTGAAGAAAAACAGGGCAAATCCGATTCCCAGGGTAGAGGCCCATACCTGCTGCAGGGGAAAGGGTTTGGGGTTCTTGTTGGCAAAGGCCCACATGGAAAAGGCAGGAGATGCGTGGATGCCCATCAGGGCAAACATGTAGGTAAGAATCATAACTCCGGTCCAGGCCCCGCCTATGGCTTTGCCGCCTGCAGGGACCCACTGGATTACTCCCGGGACAGCGACCAGGTGGCTGTACCCGTCCTGCGTTATTTTAAATATTGTCTTTTTGTTAGCTAAAAAGGTTTTAACCGCCGCCGGATCGGCCCACTTGGGCACCTCCGAACCCCCGCTGTGGATCCAGGCCACAATATCACCGAACTTGCTCATCAAGGAATCGAACCCGCCGGCATAGCTAACGGAAATCACGCCGATGCCGACAATCCCCACCCACAGCAGGATGCATTGGGCAGTGTCTACATAAGCCACAGAGCGCAACCCTCCGAGGCTTACGTACAACAGGACCACGCAGGCCAGCATCCACATGCCCAAGTTTACCGAAAACAGCCCGTCGGTCAGGATATTAAACAACACGCCCGAAGCCCTCAACTGGATCCCCAGATAAGGAATGCTGAAAAATATGGCCACGATAACTGTCAAAATGCGCATGGCTTCCGAGCCAAAATAGGTGCTGTACATCTCTCCAGGGGTCACAAATCCGTATCGCTTGCCCATCAGCCACTGTCTTTTCAAAAAGAAAACGCCGGTCAACGGAATGGTGAGGACGTAAAACGATGCGTATCCATAGGGGAGGCCGTCCCTCCAGATCAGGGCCGGATGTCCCACAAAGGTCCAGCCGGAAAACGAGGTGGCCGTGGCCGCTAAAACAAAGACCCAAATATTGAGCTGTCTTCCGGCGATAAAGTAATCAGTGCCGGATTTGGCTGACAGGTATCCTCTTACCCCTATGGTAATGCAGTATGTCCAATAACAAAAAACAAAAAAGAATAGCCAGTAAACATGTGGTGCCATTTACTCCCCCCTTCTCTTTAAAAAGTTAAAACAAACGAACCCCTTGCCATAAACATGCCATCAATGCGACAGATTGCACAGCCTTTACGAGCCAGACTTTTCTCTGCCTTGCTATCTTGCCGATCGGGAACAACCTACTTTCACATTCTTTTTTCTGTATTCTCATAATTTACTGAATCTAATTCATTCACTAAAAGCTTTCCTAATAGATATTTTTTATTTAGTCAAGAAAAAAATAATATATTTACATTTAAGTTTTCTGCATATATTTCGCATGGTTATACGGATTTAAGCCCGAAAACATGCATCAATTCTAATTATGGCATTTTTTCTTTTATCCGCCAGAGGGCTTTGGCGGATGCGTTATATCGCCCGCCTGCCTCGCCTGAGCGCTCACGGTGGTTGGACAGGCCCGCTATCGGCTTCGCCTCAAAAGATTAAAGGATTTTCTCAAGGATGGGATTTTTCACGATGTTATTTAGTTTGACGGCACGTTCTTGAAGCTCCTTAATAGTGTTAAATCTTAAATTTAACATATAGGTTTGGCCTTCAAAATCGGCTGGAGGGATTAGTTTTATGCCTTTGCCAAGCTTTAGCTCCTTGACATTGTTTTCAAATTCTCTTTTTGCTCTTGTTATTTCAGGAAATCGCCTCTGTTTTAAATAAGCTCTAATTTTTTGGGTTTTTTGCGTTCGGTCAAGATCCTCTCTATTTAAAATATCCGAAAAATCGCATTTGCGTAGTACTTCCATCATAGAAATGTTTTCGCGAAATGCGATTTCTTTAATCAGGGTAATTATTTCTTTTTGCTTATTTAAACTTAATTTAAATTCATGAAAAATGTTTGCCAGTAAAATTCCCGCATCCTGTTCAAGCATGCTAAGCTCCACGGCCATACTTAAAGAAATAGTATTTGAAAGTATGCAATCCTGAATAGACAATGGGAGGCGGCAAATATTTTTAATCTTTTCTATCAAAGATGGATTTTCCGGCAAATCAAGGGCCGATGCTGCCTTAGAAAGGCTAATAGAATCTTTATAAAAGCTGGAAAGCATGCTTAACGCTTTAGACTTTTCGATCAGGTTAAGCTGCCTTTGTAGAGAATTATCTGCTATTGCAATCTTTGCACATTGAAGTCTGCTTGTATCAGAATCCAGTATTTTTGCTTCAAGAGCGGCCCATCCAAGATATCGGCATGCTTCAATCCGGCAGAAACCGCATACGATAGTAAATGCCGATCCTTTTTCTATTAATAACGGCGGATTTATCAACCCCACTTTATTAATGGAATTGATAAGATCATTTAATTTTGTTTTTGTTGTGATACGATAGGTATTATCTTCTGAATCAATACATGAGAGAGGAACTGTCTTTATCTTAAAGCGCATAAGATTCTCGTTGCTGGTTGCTAATGAGGACTCGATGTTATTAACTGAAGGAGAAAATCTTTTGAATTCCCCCCTTGAGGGGGGCGCAGGGGGGTGTAAGCCATTGAAATAACATCCCCCTAAATCCCCCTTCAAAGGGGGACTTTAAAGAAACGAGCAACCAGTAACGTGCAACGAGCAACCAGTATAGTTCTTTTTTCGCTTCTCTTTTTCAGCTCAAATCCGTACCTGTCAGCAGTTTTAATGCTTCCATATATTTTTTACGTGTATTCTCAACTACTTCCTTCGGGAGATTTGGCCCTGGCGGCTTTCTGTCCCAGTTTATGGAAATCAGGTAATCTCTAACATATTGTTTGTCAAAACTTTTTTGCGAACCACCGGGCCTGTAAGTCTCTTTTAACCAGAATCTTGATGAATCAGGTGTCAGCACCTCATCAATAAGGATGATATCTTTACCAGCGCGGCCGAATTCAAATTTTGTGTCTGCAATTATTATCCCTTTTTTATCAGCTAATTCAACACCCTTTTTATAGATTGCAATACTAAGCTCTTTAACCAAGTTTGCATCTGCTTCCCCTATTCTCTTTGCGGCCTCTTCAAAATCTATGTTTATATCATGGGTGCCTGTCTCCTCTTTTGTTGAAGGGGTAAAAATCGGTTCAGGAAGTCTGTCCGATTCTTTCAGGCCTTTGGGAAGCTTTATGCCGCATACACTTCCTGATTTTTGATAAGATATCCAGCCTGACCCGGATATATATCCCCTGACTACACATTCAACAGGAAGCGGCTCTGCTTTTTTAACAAGCATGCTTCTTCCGCGAAGAGTTTCAGCATAAGGTTTGCATACAGGAGGATACTCATCCACATTGCTGGCAATAACATGGTTGGGTAAAATAGGCTCCATTGCTTTGAACCAGAAGAGTGAAATTTGTGTTAGAATTTTTCCTTTTTCAGGGATGGTATCCGGCATGATAACATCAAATGCGGAAATTCTATCGGTCGCCACCATTAAAAGGCATTCATCAAGGTCGTATATATCCCTCACCTTGCCGCTTTTTATTAGATTTAATTCAGGGAAATTAGTTTCAAACACTATTTTGTCCACAAGAAGATCCTTTCAGTTCAGGCGTCATTCCCGCGTAGCCGGGAATCCAGACAATTCGTTTGCCAAAACATTTACCAGAACTTATGAAGAGCGCAAGGAGAATCCATGAGAAAAATACGATCTTCCTTGACTAAGAAAAACAAATCTGAAAAGTAGTAAAAAACCGGCGTTGCTTTGTTCCGATCAGATGGCCGATTTGCCGATTTGAGATTTGATTGGTGCGCCCGGCAGGATTCGAACCTGCGACCTACGGATTCGTAGTCCGGCGCTCTATCCGGGCTGAGCTACGGGCGCACAAGATGTTAAATATTACGATATTATCAATCTTCATGTCAACGATAAGTTCATTGTATAGGAATTTCCTTTCCTGAAATAACAAATATCAAATAACAAATATCAAACAAATTACAATGACCAAAATTCAAAATCCCAAACCCGTAAATGACCTAAACCCGTCTGCCGTCCGTCGGGCAGGTTTGAAACTCCAAACATGTTTTGGTCATTGAATCCTGCCCGCTCGTGCACCAGGCCGCCTCGTCTTGCGGGCTTGGCTGGCTGGCGAGTTCGTAGTGGCAGGCGGGATTGAAATTTGGGATTTATTTGTAATTTGATGCTTGAAATTTAGGATTTTATAAGTTCATAAATGGATGCAATTCATATAAAATTTATGAAACTTGCGTTAAAGGAGGCTGCACAAGCCAGGCAAAAGTATGAAGTTCCAATTGGAGCGCTTATTGCCGTGGAATCAGGTAAAATCCTGTCATCCGCACACAACCAGGTCATAAGTCTTGCCGATCCTACAGCGCATGCAGAAATATTGGCAATACGTGAAGCAGCCAAAAAGATTCAAAATTACAGATTGTTAAAGACAACTCTGTATGTTACGATTGAACCTTGTATTATGTGTATGGGCGCAATTATCCACGCCAGAATATCAAGGGTTGTTTTTGGGGCAAATGATCCCGGATGGGGAGCAGCAGGTTCGCTGTATAGCCTGGCAGATGATATGAGGTTAAATCACAGGCCTGAAATGGTGTGCAATGTTTGCAACGATGAATGCAAAAACATAATTCAGACATTTTTTCGCGAAAAAAGAAACAAAATTTTTTAAAATAAGGATCATAAGGATTGAATCCTTTGCATGAACTAATCGGGAAAACAACCTGAAATAATTATATAAAAGGAGCAAGCCGTGGCTAATATTGTTATTGTTGGGACTCAATGGGGAGATGAAGGAAAAGGTAAAGTTGTGGATCTGCTTGCAGAATTTGCAGACATTGTTGTCAGGTTCCAGGGCGGAAATAATGCCGGCCATACAATGGTTGTAAACGGCAAGCAGTTTATCAGCCATTTAATTCCTTCAGGCATATTGCAGAAAAAAATCTGCCTTATCGGAAACGGGATGGTAATAGATCCCGCAGTGCTTATAGAAGAGCTTGATTATTTAAAGAGCAAGGGCATTGATGTCGGGCAGGATAAGCTTATGATAAGCGAAAAAGCCCATATTATCATGCCCTATCATAAACAGATAGATCATGCCCGTGAGAGGATGAAGGGCGATAAGAAAATCGGAACAACGGGACGCGGGATCGGGCCTTCGTATGAAGACAAGGCAACCCGCAGGGGAATACGATTTGTCGATTTTATTGATCCGGAGGTTTTTAGCAAAAAGGTAAAAACCATATTGGAAGAAAAAAATTTCTATCTTAAAGAATATCTTTCTTCTGAGCCGTTAGATTTTGATGACATAATCGATAAATATTCTGAATATGCTGAGAGACTTGCCCCATTTGTTACAAACATTTCTCTTGTAATCAGCCGGGCAATCAAGGAAGGAAAGCAAATCCTTTTTGAGGGCGCACAGGGAACCCATCTTGATATTGATCACGGCACTTACCCTTATGTCACCTCATCCAACACTATTGCCGGAAATGCCTGCGCCGGCGCAGGCATTGGCCCGAAAGAAATCACAGATGTAATCGGAATTGTAAAGGCCTATACCACAAGGGTGGGGCAAGGCCCCTTCCCTTCAGAACTCTTTGACGAAACAGGGGATAGAATTCAGGAAAAAGGGGTGGAGTTCGGTGCGACAACCGGCAGAAGGCGCAGGTGCGGATGGCTTGATACAGTAATACTGCGCAATGCCGTGCGTTTGAATAGTCTCTCAAGCCTGGCTATAACCAAGCTGGATGTATTGGGGGGGCAGGAATTTCTTAAAATATGCACCGGATATGAGTATGATGGAAAGATTCTTAATGATTTCCCTGCAAGTCTCAATGTCCTTTCCGCATGTAAACCAATATATGAAACACTGCCGGGATGGTCGGAAGATATTTCTAATATTCGAAGAATTGAAGATTTGCCTCAAAATGCAAGAAATTATCTCAATCGAATTGAAGAGCTTGCTGAAACTTTGATACAAATAATATCGCTTGGCCCTGCAAGAGATGAAACAATAATAATTAGTAATCCTTACACTTAACACCTGATGAATTCGACTTTTTACAAATTCATTATCATTATTAATTGACATATAAAGTTTATTGAAATAAAAACTGCAAAATGTCGGGACGTGGCTCAGCCTGGTAGAGCACAGCGTTCGGGACGCTGGGGTCGCTGGTTCAAATCCAGTCGTCCCGACCATGAGCTACGAGAAAAACCTTGAGCGGCGGTTGTGATACATGGACTTATAATAGAACGTCTCGGAATTTCTACAACCTATTGGAATTCCTGTGACTTTAGTCGAGTAGTTAAATGGTCAAGTCGTCGAGTTGTAAGGGTTCTTGAACCACTTGACTAATCAACCACTCGACCACTTGACCAATTGTGAGCGAAGCGAACTAAGTTCATTAAGGAGGTAAAAACTTTGGCAGAAGGAATAGTAAAATGGTTTAGCAATAAGAAGGGATATGGCTTTATTGAGCAGGAAGGTGATAAAGATCTTTTTGTTCACCATTCCGCCATCAATATGACAGGATTCAAAAGCCTGGAAAAAGGCGACAAGGTTAGCTTTGAAGTTGAAGAAAGTGATCGTGGGCCTGAGGCAAAAAACGTCACTAAGTTATAAATAGCATAGCTTCAATATCTGTTTGTGAGCGTCTCATCGACTTCAGACGAGATGCTCCTCTCATCATAAATTCCCACATTGATAACCCTCGCCATTTATTCCGTATTGAGACCTTTGAATTTTGCTATAAATAGGCGTAGCCGTTCACGGCTTGAAATTGGAAAGTAGAAATTAGGGAGAGATTAAAATAGAAATTGGAAATTGGAAAGAACAGTACAAAAGCATGAAGGCCAAATTTCCAATTTCTATTTTCTAATTTCAACGTTCCGTGAACGGTTACTTAATCAATAAATTCTACAAGGAGGAAAATTATGGCTGAAAGTGTTTACAAAATTATCGAATTGGTAGGAACAAGTGATGTTTCATGGGAAGATGCGGCTAAAAATGCTGTTGAGACAGCCGGAAAGTCTCTTAAAAACTTGAGAATCGCAGAAATAGTCAAGCTTGATATGAAGGTTGAAAACGGGATGGTGACCGCCTACCGTGCAAGGGTAAACCTGTCCTTTAAATATGAACCTCGCGATTAATGATGACTTCGTAAAAAGCTAAGTTATGCCGCTTCGCGGCACTGTAACCGAAAACAACTTGTCAATCATATCAAAAGGTTATGATTTAGTTATTTGAAAGTACTAATTTCGAAGATTAATGTAAAACCCTCTTGTGTAACTTTACATAATTACTGGATTCCCGCCTTCGCGGGAATGACAAAAGGGTGGACTTTGGCTTTTTACGAGTTCATAAATCGATGGTAAAAAAATGAATTTAGAATTGGACCCCAGGCTGCCGCTTGTCCAGAACGCTGACTTGAAAGACAAAATCGTTCTGGTTAGAGTAGACCATAATGTTGTCAAAAAAGGGATGATCAGGGATCCGTACCGGATTGACGCCACTCTGGGGACTCTATACAATATTGTTGAAAGGGGTGGCAGGCCCATACTTATGACGCACGTTGGCCGAACACGAGACAAGAAAACAGGTAAAATCAAAGTAGAAGACAACACTTCTGTACAGCCTGTTGTCGAATACCTTGAACGAAAACTGCATACAAAATTCTCGGTACCACAGTTTCCGGTTGATCCTGATGCTGGTATTAAACAGATCGACACATCCATCAACTGGCATATACGCGATTTGCGCGCCCGTCGGATAGGAGGCATTTATCTTCCCAACACACGCTGGTTTGAAGGAGAGGAGGCCACAGGCGATATAAGAAAGCGTTTTGCCCTGCAACTTGCCGGCCTTGCCGATGTCTTTGTCAACGACGCTTTTGGTTCATGGCAGCCTCATGCTTCCACCTGTGATGTAACCAAATATCTGCCCAGTTTTGCCGGATTTCTCATGCAAAGGGAAATAGCTCACCTGAGAAGGGTTCTGGAACCGGAAAGACCTTTTGTGGCTGTTGTAGCCGGAGCGAAATACGACACCAAAATCGGGCCTCTAAACGAGATTTATAAGAAGGTTGATCACCTGCTGCTTGGCGGAATTATCTATAATACCTTTTTGTGCGCCAAATACGATATTCGGGTGGCCGGTGTGAGCGAATCAGACATTAATGCGGCCAAAGAACTTGTTAAGCAGGACCAGGAGGCCAAAAAGATTGTTGAGCTACCCATTGTAGTCGAGTCGGATACTATTGAGGGGCGTGTTGAAGGAAAATTCAGGACACTCAACATCATGGATTTTAAGCCGGGAAACAAATATGGATACTTCCTTGATGTTGCTCCTGAATCGTTTGATGTTCCTGAGGTCGCCGATGTTATCGGTTCGGCTAAAACTATCCTTGTTAACGCGGTCATGGGATTTACACCGCTCTTTTTCGAGGGTTCGGAAAAACTTGACCGTACAATTGATCAGAATACACAAGCACAAAAGCTTTACGGCGGCGGAGATACCCTTCAGGAATTTAAAAACCTCAGCCCCGGCCTGTATCTGGCAGCCATGGACAACGCCCAGTATTTCTTTTTCACCGGAGGCGGCACAGTGCTAAAGGCTATAGAAGAAGGCACCCCTTACGGCCTCGAACCAGTCAAAGCCCTTATGAAAAATGGAGGAAAACATCCAAAGGAGTAAAGGTCTTAAAATCACCTACCACCCGTAGAACGGGTGGTTTGATGAAGACCCATCGAATGGGTCTAAAAGCATCGCGATTCTTGCAGATTACAATCCAATATCAAGGACGTAGCCGTCAAGCTAAAAGGCTATGAACATCGAACATCGAACGTCCAACGTCGAATTTTGAATAAGGTATTCTGCCAATTTATAAACCGGCGGAGCAAAGCGATTTCATCATTCGATGTTCGATGTTGGACGTTCAAAAAACGCTTTACTCTGCCGTTAAATATTCTCTTATCGTAAACATTTTATTTCTTAATCTTACGACCATGCCATTAGGAGAGGGAATTAAAAATCTTGTCTATCCTGTTATCCTGTCAGATTCTTTTTCAAAAGGCTAAATTGTTACTATCTTTTTATTCCCCTGGCAAATATTTCAAAATCGTCTTCAAGGGTTAGTTTTAAATAGTCCTTATTGTTCTTAATAACTCTTTTGCTTTCTTCGCGAAGTACGGCACCGGAAAAAAGAGCCCACAGTGTTTCTGCAAGAACAACCGGTTTCTTATCTATAAAAACATTTTTCTTTATTCCCTCTTCAAATATATCAGCCATTTCCTTGATTGAATTATTTGACAATTCTTTTATGTCTGAAATTAGCTGGGGGGATAAATTGTTAAGGCTTTCACTTGATTGTAGATGAAACATGTTGATAAGTATTAAAGGATCAAATTCATAAACATCATACATAGCTTCTTTTAATGCTTTTATTTTCTGTTTCGGCTCTAAATCCTTTTCACTGCTTACATGTTTTAATTTAATATTCAGATATTGCAGTATCCTGAGAGAAAGGGAAGCACATAACTCATCTTTGTTTTTAAAATAAAGATAAAGGGTGCCTGGACTTAACTCAGCTTCATTGGCAATATCTTCCATTGTAGCCTTGTTAAAGCCCTTTAAGGAAAATACCCTTTTTGCGGCTATCATTATCTGCTGCCGCCTTCTTCCTTTTTCCCGTTCTTTCCTTTCCCGTATTCCCATAATTTCTGAATCCCATTTATTTCCTAAAAAGCCATATAATTGATATCCGACATTTAGTCAAGGGGAAATATTCATTTTCCAATCAAGATGTGATAACGACTAAACACGTCCCGCAAGTCCGCACACAGCTTGGGAAACTCCCTGTCTTTACAGGAACAATGGTGGGTTGTTTTGTTGAAAAACAATCAGCGTTAACATAGTCTAATGAAAAAAACGCCTGAAAAGCATGAAGTGCATGGGGATAAACTGAAAGTTAAGACTATTTTACGGCGGCTTTCGGGACGGCGGCGCGTAGGACTTCGGGACGTACATTAGTTTATAAGTTACTGTTAAGCTTTTAACGAGTAATTGTGGCTTATAGCCAATTGCTCTCCGCGTTTAACCGATAAACTG
>JAUWQO010000030.1 GCA_030610995.1 Desulfobacterales bacterium | reverse complement strand
CTTGCCGATACATACTTGGGGAAAAATATCATCATAACAGATAACCATAACTGGCCTACAGAGGATATTATTCTTACCTATCGAAGTCAGTACATTATTGAGGATGTTTTCAAACAAATGAAAGATAGAAAAACAGGAACCTGGTGGCCTATGTTTCATTGGACAGATCAAATGATAATGGTTCATGGCCTATATTGTTCATTATCATTACTTATTCGATCTTTGATATTAAAAAGAATTCAGGAAGTAGAAATGTCTATGTCCATGAACAAATTACATGAGAAACTTTCCGGAATCCGAGAAGTATTGAATGTATTTCCGAAAGGGAAGAAAAAACAGTCTACTCAATCAGTTGTTACAAAGATGGATGAAGTTCAGCAACGGCTTTTCGATTTATTTAGAATGGAACAATATTTGTCAAGTTAGGGGGGACAACTGACAGCTCAATATTCCTTGTAAAACAAAGGGTTATAGAGTTGACTTTTGATAATTCGTAAACTCACGCTAAATTGTTACAAAAATAAAAGGATATTTATAATTATGGAAAAAAACAACAGGATAATAATAAATAGCGACCAAACCTTACTTGTTCCGGATTGCCCAATTATTCCCTTTATTGAGGGAGACGGGATAGGCGGTGATATATGGTATGCGACACGAATGGTAATTGACGCAGCAGTACATGCCGCATACAGCGGTGATAAAAAAATATCCTGGATCGAGGTTTATGCCGGAGAAAAGGGATACCGGGAAACAGGCGAATGGCTCCCTGCCGAAACCCTTGATACAATAAAAAAATATGTAATTGCCATAAAGGGGCCTTTGACCACCCCTGTAGGAAAAGGAATAAGAAGCCTAAATGTTGCTATAAGACAGGAACTGGATCTTTACGCGTGCGTCAGGCCTGTAAAGTACATTGATCATGTTCCAAGCCCTATGAAAAATCCTGAAAAGGTCGATATGGTTATTTTTCGGGAAAATACAGAGGATGTATATGCCGGAATTGAATGGGAATCCGGAAGCGAGGGGGCAAAGACCGTAATATCCTTTCTTAAAAACAGTATGAATGTTTCCATTCCTGATGATGCGGGGATAGGGATAAAACCTATAAGTGAAAAAAACACCAAGCGGCTGGTGTCAAAAGCCATCTCGTACGCCATTGAAAACAGACTCCCGACAGTGACTCTCATGCACAAGGGAAACATCATGAAATACACGGAAGGGGCTTTCAACAAATGGGGATATGAAGTTGCCAAGGATATGTTCGGAGACAGAACCATAACCGAAAATGAGCTCTTTGATAAATATAACGGCATCATCCCAAAAGATAAGATCGTCATTAAAGACCGGATTGCCGACATGCTTTTTCAGCAGGTGCTTCTCAGACCTGAAGAATATCATGTAATCGCCACTCCTAACCTGAACGGCGACTATCTTTCAGACGCACTCGCAGCCCAGGTTGGCGGCCTGGGCATAGCACCCGGCGCAAACATAGGGGATTTTTGCGCGGTTTTTGAAGCAACCCACGGCACAGCCCCAAAATATGCAGGCCAGGACAAAGTAAACCCAAGCTCCTTGATCCTTTCGGGAACAATGATGTTAGACTACATAGGATGGAACCGGGCTGCGACCTTAATTAGAAATGCTCTTAAGTCAACCATAGCCGATGACACTGTAACATACGACCTGGCACGTCAAATACCAGGCGCAAAACAGGTAAAATGCTCTGAGTTTGCCAAAGAAATTGTTAAAAAAATTGGTTAGCGATAAAGTGAGAGCAATCATAGCGGCTCTGCAAGAGGTTGTTTTCCCGAGCAGGTGCATTGTTTGCAGAGCCTTTTTAAAAAATAAGCAGCGAAAAAGTCTTTTTCAAGATTTTCACGATGGGGCCTCTTTTGACTGCCAAAACAGACTTTCATTTCAAAACCTGATGACAGGATTTTTATGCCCAACCTGCCTGAAAGGCTTTGTTCCTGTTGAACCCCCGATCTGTCCTGTGTGCGGGATCATGTTTAAAAGCCGCGAAGGAGAGGATCATGTTTGCGGCGAATGTTTGACCGCTCCAAAAAAATTCAGGATATCCCGCTCTCCGGGCGTATACGGCAGAGAATTTATTGCTGTAATCCATTATCTGAAATATAAGGGAAAAATCCAGATCGCAAGGCCCCTTGGGATGCTTCTCTTTTCCGCTTTTATCAGCTTATGGAATATAAACAGTATTGATATTATCGTGCCTGTCCCTCTTCATATTAAACGCTTTAGAAAACGGGGTTTTAATCAGGCTTATCTTCTGGTAAGAGACTGGAAGCAAATTGCGAAAAATTTAAATATCGGGCTGTCTAACATCAGAATTGATACAAATGTTCTTATAAGAAACAGGTGGACTGATTCGCAAACCGGTCTGGATCGCAAGAAACGGATGACAAACATTAAAAATGCCTTCAGTGTCAGCGACCAGGCTATAATTAAAAATAAAAGGATACTCCTTGTAGATGATGTGTATACCACAGGGGCAACTGCAAATGAATGCGCAAAGGCTCTTTTGCGTGGCAACGCAGAATATGTCGATGTGCTTACCCTTGCTCGGGCTATGTGAGTCAAGGTTCAAGGTCATAAGCGCTAAGTTAAACAGAAAGGCATTAGTTATTCACAATTAACAATTGATTATTAATTGTTAAATATGAATAGAGGCGATGATATTCAGACAGGAAAAATAATCAACAATCAATTGTTAACAATTAATTTTTAACTTAGTGCTTATGAAGTTAGGAGTCAGAGGTCAGAAGCCAGGGATTATGGCTCTGGTTTTAAACTTGGCAAATGAGCAATAAAATGAAAAGCAGACAACCTTTCAGGGCGGGCATTGTGCAATTTGATGTCAGGCTGGGAAATATTGAGTCAAATCTATCCTCAGCACTCAAAGGGATAGATCAACTCAAAGCCCAAAATGCAAAGATCGCCCTTCTTCCTGAGATGTGGTCATGTGGTTTTGATAATAAAAGCCTGGGCGAGCATGCTGAAAAAACGGATAATATTATCGATGAACTTACCCGGATAGCATCCAGATACAATATGATCATAGCAGGCTCTCTGCCCGAATCTTCAGGCAACGATATTTTCAATACCATGTATCTTATCGATGGGGATAGAGGCCTTATCAATACCTACAGGAAAATTCATCTCTTTTCCCATACACAAGAGGATAAATATTTTTGCGCAGGCGACAGGGCCGTAGTTTGCGAAACTTCTGTAGGCCCTGTTGGCCTGATGATATGCTATGATCTCAGATTCCCTGAACTTTGCCGGGCTCTTACCCTTTCAGGCGCCCTGTTGGTTCTAACGTCGGCGCAATGGCCTTTAGAACGCATCACCCACTGGGATATTCTCCTGCGGGCAAGGGCTATTGAAAACCAGATCTTTATGGTAGCGGCAAACAGGTGCGGCATGCAAAACAGCATCGAATACGGAGGTCGTTCTATGCTGGTTTCTCCATTCGGAGAAATTCTTGCTAAGGCCAAAGATAGGGAATGTATTATAAGCTCCGAAATAGACCTTGCACAACTATCTGAATTCAGGCGTAAAATCCCCTGTCTGAATGAAAGGATGCCTGATACATATGATTTCTAAAATTGTGAAGGTAAAAGAGCTTATCAATAGAATAGACCCTTTTCGCAGGTCCGGCAAACAGGTTGCTTTTACAAACGGATGCTTTGATATCATGCACGCCGGTCATGTGCGTTATCTCGCAGCAGCAAGGTCGGAAGGGGAAATCCTGGTAGTGGGCATAAATTCCGATAAATCCGTAAAATCGATCAAAGGGAAAAACAGGCCGATCATGCCACAGGATCAAAGAGCGGAGGTTCTTGCCGGCCTGTGGTGCGTTGATTATGTTGTTTTTTTTGATGAGCCCGACCCTTTAAGGCTGATTCAGGCAATAAAGCCGGATGTTCTTGTCAAGGGAGAGGACTGGGCCGAAGATAAAATAATAGGGGCCGATTTTGTAAAGGCTGACGGCGGCAAGGTGGTAAGGATTGCCGTTGTTCCCGATATTTCAACATCCATGATAATAGAAAAGATTATCAAGATGTATTGTTGATTTGCATTATGATCCTAAAGGAAAAAAAGGGGATTTTATTTTTTCAGTTTCCCAACCTTGCTAAATTTTCAGATATCCGGCATGGAATATTCACAAGGAATTACGGCAATAGCAAAATCCCTTATCAAAGCCTGAATGTAAACCTTTCGGTTGGTGATAATTACAGCGATGTTAAGCAAAACAGGCGCATTATTTCAAAATGCATTGAAGGAAACGAGCTTGTCTTTGCAAACCAGGTACATGAAACAAATGTATTGATACTTTCAAAAAACAACGCGCCGCCAGTCGAGGAGGCTTTTGACAAACCTGGTGTCGGAGACGCTATGGTCGCCGATATTCAGGGGAAATTTCTCGCGGTTCAGGTGGCTGACTGCCAGGCCGTGCTCATGTATGATCCCTTCCGGCGCGTGGTCGCAAATGTGCATTGCGGATGGCGCGGAAGCATAAATAATATCATAGGCAAAACAATAAAAATAATGGCCGATATTTTTGACTGTAGTGCATCTCATATTGTTGCGGGCATATCCCCTTCTCTCGGCCCATGCTGCGCTGAATTTATCAATTATAAGACAGAAATCCCAGACAGGTTCTGGAAATATAAAGACAGGTCAAATCATTTTGATTTCTGGTCATTAAGCTTGGACCAACTCTGCAATGCAGGGGTTTTAATTGAAAATATATGTTTAAGTCAAATATGCACAAAGTGTAATACAGACCTGTTTTTTTCCTTTCGCGGGGAAGGAACTACAGGAAGAACGGCAGCAGTTATAGGTTCGGTATATGGTTCAGGAAAAAGCTAAAGTTTTATTTAACAAAAAGGTAGGCTCCTCATATTTTAGAATCGGTTTAACGTGCCATAATGGTTATGCAAAGGCAAAACCCGGCCAGTTCATAATGCTTCACCAGCCAAAGCAAAACACCTCGCTTCTTCCACGCCCTTTTTCCATACACAGGCTTATTATCACAAATGGCCGCATACAAGGTATTGAACTGCTTTTCAAAGTTGTTGGAGGATGTACTGAAAAGCTCTCAAAATATAGGAAAGGAGATTATCTTGATATTCTTGGCCCGCTTGGCAGAGGTTTTATAATTCCGGATAAATATCAACGTATATTCATCGTATCCGGCGGAATCGGTGTTGCCCCCCTGTTTTTTCTGGCCTCATCACTGCGGGCAAAAATAGCCGATCCTTCAACATGCAGGCTGTTTATTGGAGGAAGATCAAAGCATGACATACTGTGCTTAGATGACTTTTCAGAACTTGACATAACTATAAGCATTGCCACCGACGATGGAAGTTTAGGGGAAAAAGGTCTTGTTACCGACCTGCTTGAAACAGCCACAAAAGAAAACCCGCCGGATATCATATGCGCGTGCGGCCCTTTTGCAATGCTTGGCTCTGTTGCACGAATTGCGGAAAGATATGCCGTGCCATGCCAGGTATCTATAGAAACGATAATGGCCTGCGGTATCGGGGCCTGTCTTGGTTGTGCTGTCAAGGGCAAAAAAGGTTTAGATAAATACCTGCACGTCTGTGTGGATGGGCCTGTTTTTGATGCAACCGCTCTTAAGATTTGGTAATTTAATTAGTAACAATTCAGCCACCAAGGCACAAAGGAAAGACATAACCGTTCACAGAACGTTGAAATTGGAAATTGGAAATTCGAAACTTGGCCTTCATGCTTTTGTACTGTTGATGAACGCATTCAATTTTGGGCCGAGTTTCATCTCTCTCAAATTTCTACTTTCCAATTTCAAGTTTCAAGCCGTGAACGGCTACTCATTTTAAAATCTTAGTGTCTTAGTGACTTTGTGGCTGAACTATTATCATTTATCATATAATCGTTATTTTTACATTGACTTGATCGTGATATTATGTTAGAAATTTTAATTAAGTATCGACTTGCCTTTTAGGGTGCTACAGGTTATGTTTCTTTCCCATGAAAAGAGAAACCAAACGCTCAATGAGGGAATTAGCGTATTACAGCAGCCTTGGCCTGTCGGTTGCTCTCTCAATTTTTATCGGGCTTGCTGTTGGGGTGTATCTTGATAGACGCTTTGATACAACCCCGTGGTGTACACTCATTTTTCTTGGATTGGGAATCGCTGCAGGATATAGAAATATCGGTCTTGCAATAAAAAAGACCCGAAAATATTAATTATGAAAATTCAAGAACGAATTTTAAAATTCGTCACCAGAACAAACTGGATCCTGTTTTCCGTTGCGAGCATAGTGGGGCTTATTATTTCGCCGCTCCATTTTGCTATGGGCATTATATTTGGCGGCCTGATTGTTACAATAAACTTCCATTTATTATACCGCACACTTAAAAAGGCGCTTACCCCGCCTCATCTTGCTTCTCTCTGGGTGGTTCTATCCAAATATTATATACGATTCATTGTAAGCGCTTTAATAATATTTATTCTTATATCAAAGCACTATGTTAATCCAATCGGTCTCTTTATCGGTCTTTCGGTTGTGGTTGTAAGTATAATGCTTGCGACCATGTATGAATTTAAAAAACTTATTTTCAAGGAGGCAATTTAAGGTGGAACATCCCTACTTATTTTTTGTTAAGTTGTTTGAGTTAATAGGCTTGGGACATTTTGCCCACGGAAATGTTCATGTTATTTATACGTGGGTGGCCATGATCATACTGATTGTTCTCGGTCTTATTGCAACCAAAGGCATAAGCATGATTCCAGGAAAAGGACAGAATGTCTTTGAAGTGATCATCTCGGGCGTTGAGGAGTTTATGGTTAGCGTCACAGGAGAGCAGGGCAGATGGCTCTTCCCGTTAGCTGCCACTATATTTCTTTATGTTGCCACATGTAACCTGATAGGACTTGTGCCCGGATTTTATCCCCCAACCGCCAGCCTGAACACAACGGCTTCATGCGCATTAACGGTAGTTATTTTTACGCACATTATCGGCCTCAAATATCATGGCATAAAATATATAAAACACTTTTTAGGGCCTGTATGGTGGATGATTCCTATTATATTTCCAATCGAAGTCATCGGTCATGTGGCGCGCATCCTGTCGCTTTCTTTCCGGCTTTTCGGCAACATGATGGGTCATGAACTGGTCTTGACTATTCTTTTCGGACTGGCAGGCCTGTTCTTTGCTCCGCTGCCGTTAATGGCGCTTGGTATTTTTGTTTCCCTGGTTCAGGCATTTGTTTTCTTTTTGCTCTCAATCATGTACTTTACCGGCGCAATGGAACATGCTCATTAAGCTATAACAGGCTTTAATAAATTTGTTTGCTTTTACTTTTATGGGAAAATGGAAGAAGCAAAATAAAAATCTTGAAAAAGGAGGTAAATTTTTATGGAAGCAGGTGCATTACAATTTTTTATTGCCAGCGTAACCGCTGCTGGTTTTGGGATCGCAATCGCAGCTTTTGGTTGCGGTATTGGACAGGGTATTGGTTTGAAATCCGCTGTTGAGGGCATTGCAAGAAATCCCGAGTCATCAGGTAAAGTTACGGTTACCATGCTGATCGGTCTTGCTATGATCGAATCTCTGTGTATTTATGCACTGGTTGTCTCACTGATCCTTATTTACGCCCATCCACAAGCAAGTGCAATTGCTGCACTGTTTGGCGCTGGTCACTAAAAACAAGGATTTAATAGTAAACAAAACGGGGTTGTTCCCTTTTAAAGGGGGCAGCCCTGTTTTATTTTAAACCCCCTGAGATAGGCATAAGCGCTCAATTAAGGAAAAAATCATTAACAATTAGTAATTAACAATTGATTATTGATTATTAGACCAAATGGGTCAGTTGCGATAACTATTTAATTTCTCATTATAAATTGTCAATAATCAATTACTAATTGTTAATTGTCAATTTAACCTTCCGGGGATAAAAAAATCCTTATTTAAGCGCCTATGCCCTGAGATAGGGGCATGGTTATGTTATTATTTATACAGGACTTTTTTCAAAAATTGTCCTGTATACGACTCATTAATATTTTTTATTGCTTCAGGAGTGCCGCATCCTACAATATATCCGCCTTCATCCCCACCCTCAGGACCCAGATCGATAATATAGTCGGCGGTCTTTATTACATCCATGTTATGCTCTATCACGATCACGGTATTATCAGATTCCACAAGTCTGCTTAACACATTAAGAAGTTTTTTTATGTCATCAACATGAAGTCCTGTAGTTGGTTCATCAAGAATATAGACGGTTCTTCCGGTGCCTCTTTTGCTAAGCTCCCGCGACAGCTTGATTCGCTGTGCTTCGCCGCCTGACAGAGTTGTGGCCGGCTGGCCTATATGAATATATCCAATGCCTACATCCACCAGAGTCTTTAGCTTTGATTTGATATTGCCAATATTTTCAAAAAATTTTAAAGCCTGGTTCACTGTCATATCAAGTATATCCGCAATATTTTTCCCCTTATACCTGATTTCAAGGGTCTCCCTGTTGTATCTTTTCCCATGGCAAACATCACATGCCACATAAACATCCGGAAGGAAATGCATTTCTATCTTTATGATACCGTCCCCATTGCAGGCCTCGCATCTGCCCCCCTTAACGTTAAAGCTAAAACGGCCCGGCCTGTAACCCCTCATGCGGGCCTCGGCGGTTCTGGCAAACAGCTCCCTTATATAAGTAAAAACACCTGTATATGTTCCGGGATTGGAGCGAGGAGTTCTCCCTATGGGAGACTGGTCAATATTAATCACCTTGTCAATATATTCCATGCCCGATATACTAGTATGTTTGCCCGCGGATATTCTGGCATAATACAGACGCTGGGACAGAGCCCTGTACAGGGTCTCCAGCACCAGCGTGGATTTTCCTGAACCTGATACGCCTGTTACACATATAAAACATCCAAGAGGAAACTCTACATCAATATTTTTGAGGTTGTTTTCCGATGCGCCCTTTATGATAATTTGCCTTCCCTGCCCCAAACGCCGAATCGACGGAATTTCAATACGCTTTCGTCCTGAAAGATATTGACCAGTCAAGGAATTCTTATCCTTTAAAAGCGCTTTTGGCAATCCGGCAAAAACCACCTCACCCCCTTTAATCCCTGCGCCCGGCCCCATATCGATAACATAATCGGCGGAAAGTATGGTCTTTTCATCATGTTCTACAACAAGCACTGTATTGCCAAGATCACGCATCTGCAAAAGGGTTTTCAGGAGGCGTTGATTGTCTCTCTGGTGCAGGCCTATACTCGGTTCATCAAGAACGTAAAGAACGCCGGTTAACTTTGACCCGATCTGTGTTGCCAGTCGTATTCTCTGACTCTCTCCACCGGAAAGCGTAAAAGCGGATCTGTCAATGGTAAGATAGGAAAGCCCAACATTTTCAAGAAAACCAAGCCGTTCAATTATCTCCTTTAGAATCCTCCCGGCAATTATCTCTTTTTTACCGATTAGTTTTAATTCTTGAAAAAAAACATTTGCCTTTGACACTGAAAGGGCCGTGACTTCAGATATTGTAAGCCCGCCCACCTTAACAGAGTTGCTTGCCTGGTTCAGCTTGGATCCCATGCATTCCGGGCAGGGACGGAAATTCATATAACGCCTGATCTCTTCTCTGGACGGGTATGAATCCGTCTCCATATAACGACGCTCTAATTTTGGTATAATTCCTTCAAAAGTTTTATGGTAGATAATGCGACGATTATTCCGTTCAAAATAAAAGCTGATCTGTTCATTCCCTGATCCATAAAAAAGAATATCTTTAAAGCTCTGAGGAAGATCCTTATAGGGCGTATATATATCAACCCCATAGTGCATGGTTAAAGCATCTAAGAATTCGGCAAAATGCACGCTATTCCTGTTGGCCCACGGCAAAACAGCCCCTTCTCTTAAAGAGAGTTCATGGTTTGGAATTATAAGGTCAGGATCGAATTCAGTAGTTGAGCCAAGACCATTGCATTTTGGGCAGGCCCCCTGAGGAGAATTAAAAGAAAAACTGGCCGGTGTAAACTCGGGATAGCTTATTTGACAGTTGATACATGCCGCCTTTTCGCTGAATAAAATCGATTCGCTGATAAGGTCGGGCTTTGAGCTGAGCACATCAACTGTCACAAGACCGTCTGATTGTGACATAGCCAACTCTAAAGAATCAGCCAGCCTGTTTCTCATATTATTCTTTACAATTAGTCTATCCACGACCACATCTATGTCATGTTTTTTGTTTTTATCCAGCCCTCCCGCATCTTCAATCTCCACGGTCTCACCGTCAATGCGCACCCTTGCGAAACCTTCCTTTTTCAGTTGCTTTAAAAGTTTTTCATGTGTTCCTTTCTGGCCTGATATTATGGGGGATAAAATAATAATTCTGGCCCCCTGGTCCAGAGACATAACCCTGTCTACAATCTGATCCAGTGTCTGGGAGGTAATGGGCTGTCCGCATTTATAACAATGGGGTGTGCCTGCCCTGGCAAAAAGGAGGCGGAGATAATCATATATTTCCGTAACCGTTCCAACGGTTGATCGGGGATTATGGCTGGCTGTTTTTTGTTCAATAGCAATGGCCGGGGACAGGCCTTCAATCATATCGACATCCGGCTTTTCCAGACGCTCCAGGAACTGGCGCGCATATGTCGAAAGTGATTCAACATATCTTCGCTGTCCTTCAGCATAAAGTGTGTCAAAAGCAAGCGTCGACTTGCCCGATCCTGACAGACCGGTTATAACCACAAACCTGTTGCGAGGCAATTCAACATCAATGTTCTTCAAGTTATGCTGTCTTGCGCCACGAATAATTATCTTTTCATACTTCATAAAATGTAGCAATTTAGGTCTTTCAAAAAAGACTTCTTTGACAGGATTAACAGGATATTCAGGATTAAAACATCAAAACTCATCCTGCTTGTCCGCCTCTGGAGGGTAAATCCTCATCAAAATCCCTTACTTTGTGTTTGATTTTAACTTTCCGTTCACCGAAATTAATAATTAAACCTAAAAGCCATAACCCATTCGGTTGTAAACTTTGTATGCACAACCAATGATTTTCTCGGTCAATTCTTTTTATTTCATTTCTCAGGATATGATTTTTTATGATTTACTGGCTAATTAGAGTGAGACTTAACCTTATTTGTTTACTTGAAACAAAATCTTGTTTATCCTGTTATCCTGTCTGGTTTTTTTCAAAGGGCTAAAGTCTTATCAGGTTTAAAATCAGGAGCCCTAATCCCTGGCCTCTTTGGATTGATGATTTATGATTGATGATTTATGATTGATGGAATCGCTCCGCTCTATCTTTTCTATCTTCTCAATCGACAATCATCAATCCTTGCTCCGACCTCTGAACCCCTGAACCCTGAACCCTGAACCTTATAACAGCTTGCTGTGTTGCCATATTTATAGCGGCAATAAGACTGCCGGGATCCGCCTTGCCGGTTCCGGCAATATCGTAAGCCGTCCCATGGTCAACAGAGGTTCTTATTACAGGGAGGCCAAGCGTTGTATTAACACCATCGGTAAAATGTATCATCTTAAAAGGAATCAGTCCCTGATCATGATACATGCATACTACGGCATCGTAACGACCTTTTGCAGCATGATAAAATATTGTATCGGGCGGAAAAGGCCCTGAAACATCAATCCCTTCCTTTCTTGCGCAATTGACTGCCGGAATAATAATATTTTCCTCTTCATCTCCAAACATGCCCCCTTCTCCGGCATGGGGATTCAGCCCGGCGACCGCAATACGGGGCTTTTCAAATCCAAAACGTTCATATAGCGCCCTGCGGGCGATCGATATTGTTTGCACTATTTTTTCCCTGGAAAGGATTGAGGCAACATCCTTTAAGGGAATATGGATGGTCACAAGGACCACACGAAGTTTATCACCTGCAAGCATCATGGCAAAATTATCGGTCTTAGTGCGCTCAGCAAGAAGCTCGGTATGTCCATTGTAAGCATAACCTGCAATCCGCATGGCCATCTTGTTTATCGGGCAGGTAACAATCGCCGCTATGCTGCCGCAAATTGCCAGATCAACTGCCCTTATTATATAGGCTACCATTGCCTTGCCTGTCTGCGCCGTGGGCTTTCCCCAATATGTGTTTTCAGGATCGCATTCAAAAACAGATAAAAGGTCAATAGAGCCGCATCTATATTGGCCGGAATCAGGTGTATCTATTGTCCTGATATTAAGACTGCTTTTAGTGCATTTTTTTGCCGCCTCCAGCCTTTGCGCATCTCCGATCACAAGCGGCCTGCACGCTTTATAAATCGCAGGCTCGCGAAGGGCCGTCAGGCCAATCTCCGGGCCGATGCCGACAGGATCCCCCATTGTAATGCCGATAATCGGTCTGTAATCTTTCATAGGGATAACTTTGAGGGTTTTAGGACTCGCTCAAAAATAAATTCACATTTTGTCATCTCATCTTCAGGCTGTCTTCGCACGATTCTCATTCACAAAGTCTTCGAAATAGCTCGCTATTCCTGTGGCTTTGCTCAATCGGATCGCACAAATCCAACCTAAATCTGAGCGCCAATTCTGCGAATTCATTATTGAGCGAGTCCTTAAAATAAATAAGAATATATCAAACAAAGATCAATTGTAAAGTGGTTTCAGAGGATAAGGGGGTGTTTATCATGATCTGGCTGATTGAATCGATTTCAGACCATTTTGTGCAATAAGTCACACTTTACGTCCGAATAAGGTGACGATTGTCACATATTTTAACCGAAAACCCTTGACATCGGATTTCATTCGCAGACCGGATCTGTCCGCTCAAACCGCCCCTGCTTGCGCGGACAAATCTGCTTAACTTCAAAAAGGATGGGAAAATATGTAATCTGCCGCTTTACGCCGTATCGCTGTTACCCAAATATCTTTTACAATCTAACTGATCGGGAATTGAGAATACATGGATCAATAGTAGATTTGATAATCATATAAAGGGATGCATAACCAATCTCAAATACTTTTTACATATACTGAAATCGTGCAGTAATTATTACTCATCAAGCGTGACGAGTTCAAAAAAAAATGAAACCTCCCTAACCATAGCAAAAAATGCTATGGTACCAGTACGTAATAGGGGCTTAAGGGACGTACTTAACTTATCAACTTATTTGCCAGTTAGCGAATATTTCTTAGCCTTTGATAGCTTCTCGCCTCGAATTACCGATTTACCGATGGCCTGTACCGATATATTCAGTAAACGGGAAAGAGATGTCATTGTGACACCCAGTTCTCTCACCGCCCAATAGCACAAAAGGCTGCGGGCTCGAACAATTTCTCGATGCCTTCCGGCAGCCCAGACATCCTCTTGCTTAACCCTCAAAACTTCGGCGACTCTGGCAGCAACTCTATCAACAGTAAAACCGCGGGATTGAAGATCGTATTTCTTTTCCTCTGCCTCGTTGGCTGCAGCCAGGACGGTTTCGACAAAATCGCCATTACCTAATATTCTTTCATCGCTTTTCTCAAAAATTTTAGCCGCCCGAAGCGCCTTTACCGCAGCCCAACCCCCGGCACTTCGAACAAGGCCCCCTCCGGTAAGATCCGTTCGTTTCCCTTGGCTAATCCCCTTTTTAACAAATGCCCTGTATGCACGCTTGGCTGAACCTGCCTTTTGACCGAAAAACTTTAAAACCTTGTCGGTATCTTGCCACTGTTTTTTTACGTTGGCCATCAAAACGCCGTGACCACTGTATGGATACCTGTCTAATGTTTTTAGATCCGGCACAAGTTTAGCCCGAAGCGGGTTGAGATGGATGTAGCGCACAAGTTCCAATAAATAGACATCCTCCTGGCATAAAATAGACTTGTAGCGGTTCTGGAATAGGTGACCGTGTCTGCGGTGTCTGCGGTTAAACCAAAGCGCATAGCCAGTCAAAAGCCGTTTCATGACAGTAGAGATGGAAACGTTGCTGGTTCTTAACAGTAAATGAAAATGGTTGGGAATCAGCGCCCATGCATAGCAGGCTGTTTCCGTTTCTGTCAGGATATCACCTAATCGGCGTAAAAAATTGTTCCTATCCGCATCGGCTTCAAATATTCGCCTTCTTTCAATCCCCCTGACAATGATATGATGCAGAGCTCCCGGAGCATCGATTCGTGATTTTCTCGGCATGCAATTCGAATAACATATCCCCAGGCAAGAATCAAGTTTAATAGTTGAGTACGTCCCTATATCCCCTCAAGCAGAAACTCTTTATTTAGCAATTATAATCCTATCTTGTATAGAATCTTCTTTATCAATTATAAGATAATGGGAGGTTATTATGGGAGCGGGCGATATGGTGAATTCAACTATTAAAAGGAAGCTGGGATTGAGGCTAACATACATTCTCTTAAAATAAAAAAGCTCGGTCAGAATTTGACCAAGCTTGATTTTTTGGCTCCCCAGCACGGACTCGAACCGCGGACCTGATGGTTAACAGCCATCTGCTCTGCCAACTGAGCTACTGGGGATTAGCTATACTAAATATATTTCCAGCAGTTAATGCCCTCTGCCAATTGAGCGGCAGCGAAATCCCGCTTTAGCGCTTTAGCGGGGCTGAGCTACTGGGGATTAAAAGAGTTTTGATTAATAAAGAGTCCGATTAAAGTCAAGAAAAATCTTAAATACACAACAATTCTAATTTTGGAACAATTTTTAGCAAATAGCAAATAAAGAGGAATAGAATACCACGAAAAGAAATATAATGCGGTTTACTTAGTACTCTTCGTGGTGAATAATGGGTTATAATTAGAATTGTTGTCAAATCCATATCAGGATAAAACCCTTTTTATTTTTAATGACAGCTCGTCAAGCTGGCCTTTGCTGGCTTTGGCAGGTGCGTTTGTTAAAAGACATGCCGCCTTCTGCGTCTTTGGAAACGGTATAACATCCCGGATAGAGGGTTGCCCGCATAAAATCATAACCAGCCTGTCAAAACCAAAAGCAATGCCTCCATGTGGCGGCGCGCCGGTATCGAGGGCTGAAAGCAAAAATCCGAATTTTTCCTCATAGGTTTTTCGATCCATGCCCAAGGCTTCAAATACCTTCTCCTGTATATCCCTTTGATGCATACGGATGCTTCCCCCTCCGATCTCAGAACCGTTTAAAACAAGATCGTAGGCGCGCGATTTAACAGCAAGAGGGTTTGTGCTGAGCAATTCATAATCTTCTTCAAATGGCGCTGTAAATGGATGGTGCAGAGCCTGATACCTTTTTTCTGTTTCATCATATTCCAGCAGAGGGAAATGGGTAATCCACATAAACCTGAATTCATTTTCATTTGCCAAACCAAGCTTCTTCCCCAGATGGTTTCGTAACTGCCCAAGGGCTTCATTGGCTATATTCGCCTGATCAGCTACAAAAAATATTAGGTCCCCGGGCTCAATTGCCAGACGCTGAGACAGCTTTTCTTTTTCTTTGTCTGTAAAAAATTTTGCTATAGGAGACTGCCACTTATCTTCTCTGATCTTTATCCAAGCCAGTCCCCTGGCCCTGTAAACTGCGACAAGGTCAGCAAGATCGTCGATCTGCTTTCGTGAAAAATCGACGCAACCCTTTGCATTCAAAGCCTTGACTATTCCTCCTTTTTCCACAACGCTTGAAAAGACGTTAAAGCCTGAACCTTTTACAATATCGGAGACATCTTTTAGCTCAAGATCGAACCTGGTATCCGGTTTATCGAGCCCGAAACGGGAGATGGCATCTGCATATGTAATACGAGGGAAGGGAATTTCGATCTCCATTTCAAGGACATCTTTAAATAGATTCTTTATCATACCTTCAGAGATGCCCATAATATCATCTTCACCCACAAAGGACATCTCGAAATCTATCTGTGTGAATTCGGGCTGACGGTCGGCCCTGAGATCCTCATCCCTGAAGCACCGGACAACCTGATAATAACGGTCAAACCCTGATATCATCAAAAGCTGCTTAAATATCTGAGGTGATTGAGGCAGGGCATAAAACTGCCCGGGATTTACCCTGCTGGGGACAAGATAATCCCTTGCCCCTTCGGGTGTGCTGCGCGTTAAAAAAGGGGTTTCAATTTCAAGAAAACCGTTCGCATTCAAATACTGGCGCACCGAAGCGGAAGCCCTGTGTCTTAAAATAATATTTTTTTGCAACTGAGGACGTCGCAGGTCGAGATGACGGTATTTCAGACGGATACTTTCCGAAACATCAACCTGTTCCTCGATTAAAAAGGGAGGTGTTTTGGCTGTGTTTAATATTTTCAGCTCAACAACCGCAATTTCAACTTCGCCGGTCCGTAAACCCGGATTGACCATGCCTTCGGGTCTTCCCTCAACAACTCCACGCACACCAATGACATATTCACTCCTGAGAGCATGAGCCTTTTCATGCACCTTTTTATCCCTTGCAGGATTAAAGACAACCTGGGTAATGTCTTCTCTGTCCCGCAAATCTACAAAAATAACCCCTCCGTGATCTCTCCTGTGCTGCACCCACCCCATAAGCACAACCTCTTTGCCGATGTGTTCGGCATTAAGTTCACCGCAGTTATGGGTGCTTCTCATTTCTCCAAGTAAATCCGTCAATTACTTAACTCCTTTCAAAACAATCTCGTTAACTTAGGCGATTTTATTATTAATCACCACGAAGAACACGAAGGATTTTTTCTTTATCTTCGCTCACTTCGTGCTCTTCGTGGTAAAAAAAACGCTGTATGCGCCTTCAAATTTTCTTAAGTTAATGGCATTGAAATCATCAATGTTGCTAACTAATTTTATCTTTAACAGCTTTAATCAAATTATCCAAAGGAACTGATAATTGCTCCTTTGTCGTCATATTCCGCATAATAACCGCTTTTTCTTCAAGCTCTTTTTCCCCGACAATCAGCACATGTTTTGCGCCAAGCCTGTCCGCCCGTTTCATCTGGCTTTTTAAGCTTTTACCGGCAAAGTCAAGCTCGGCAATTATCCCTTCAAGACCAAAAGCGCAGGCCCAGTCAAAGGCCATTGACATGCTCTTTTCACCCAGGGCTGCTATAAATATGTCCGGATTTTGCGCGAAATCTTTAGCTTTAAGATCGGTCATTTCAACAAACCTGTCCAAGCCTATTGCAAAGCCCACCGCGGGCTGATCAGGCCCGCCAAGGGCCTTGACAAGGCTATCATACCTGCCGCCTCCTGCAACGGCATTTTGCGCCCCTAACGACCCTGTCTGTATCTCGAAGGTTGTTCGGGTATAATAGTCAAGCCCTCTTACCAGACGCTTGTCAACCACAAACGAAACCTTAAATTTTTCAAGGGCATGCTTTACTGCCTCGAAATGTCTGCTGCATTCAGGGCATAGATGGTCGAGTATGGAAGGAGCGTCCGCCATAGCCAAACGACATGAAGGGACCTTGCAATCAAGCACTCTTAAAGGATTCCGTTCTCTCCTTCTTCTGCAATCCGAACAGAGTTCTTCTTTTGCCGCAAGTAAAAACACGGAAAGAGCCTCTTTGAACTCAGGGCGGCATATTTGGCAGCCTAATGAATTTATATGCGCTTTAACTTCAGTTGCAGACAGCTTCTTAAAAAATACCGCAAGGAGGAAGATAAGCTGAGCATCAATAAAGGGTGAATCAATCCCGAACACCTCGGCATTAATCTGGTAAAACTGCCTGTACCTTCCTTTTTGAGGTCTTTCCCTGCGAAACATCGGGCCAATGGAATACAATTTTCGGACCGGATCTTTTGCATATAGTTTGTGCTGGATATAAGAGCGCACAACAGATGCGGTCGCTTCCGGCCTGAGGGTAATAAGATCCCCTTTTCTATCGGGAAAGGTATACATTTCCTTTTCCACAATATCGGTATCTTCTCCAATACTTCTTGCAAAAAGCTCGGCATGTTCCAGAATCGGAATACGTATCTCCTTAAAGCCAAAGCTCTCTAAAAGTGAACGTGCCGTCTTTTCTATATGCTGCCAGAGTTCGACCTCTCCCGGCAGAATGTCTTTAAAACCTCTAATTAATTGTATCATGTTTTAGCCAATAGATATATAGCCGCTGCCAAAGGCTCTCTTTCAGAAGCGAACATTAACAAGTTTAAAGCTATTACAAATCCTAAATTTTGTAAAGCCTGAGCCGACTGTCGTGAGCCAATTTTTCATTTGCTTCTTTTAATTTCTGCTCACCAGATATAACCGCCATAGAGCGCTCGCTCTTGTTTGGATCAAAATATTTTGCAGCAACCTCTACGACCTTATTTCTGGTTAACGAAAGAAGCCTTTCTTTAAAAGCCTTGCGCGATTCATCCGATAAAGAAACAATTTTTCTGTAAAATGCCTTTTGAGCCGCGGCCCCTGGTGAGTCCGGCCTGTCGATTCCGGAACATACCTGCAAAATCGCTTCCTTGACATCCTCGTCAACAAACTGCCCGGAATTTATGAAATCTACGGCGCTATCATACACTTTAAGGGTAGCGGATATGTGGGGATCCCTGTAAGATCCGAAATTAAATATGCCGTCCTCGGAATTGTATATTGCAAATCCGCCGTATGCCCCGCCTTTTTCCCGAATCTCACGATGAAGATACATTGAGCGAAGTATTTTACTTATCACAGATAAAGCAGGAGCATCTTCATGTCCCATTCGCACGGTCTTAAATGCCTGGGCCACAAATGAAACCGCGGAAGATGTGCTCCAGCCTTCCATGATAATTTTATCGTCAAATTCGATTTCAGGGCTCGTAAAACCGTTTGATTGCCCATCTGCCAAATTCTTTTGTACAGATGCCGTTAGGGAAGATGCTGTTGACAAGGGATAGTCTTCGCCGATCAGCGCCATTTTAAAATTGCTTCGTATAAAAAGGTTTTTGCCGATCGATAATAAATCGCCGGATATAGACTCTAATTTATCTTCTGCAAGATCATCGGTTAAGCTCTTTATGGTTTGCAATTGATGAATGCCGTGCCATATTTCGCTGAGCGCGCAGGTAGTTGATAAGTTTCTCGAAGCAAGCGACATTGCCAGCATGTGACCATTTTGCACGACCATCGATTCCAATCCTGCCCTGTATTCATACAAAAGGCTCTTTAATCGGGTAAAATCTGAAAAATCAAATTTGCATAAAAGCTCCTGAATAATTTCAAACATCCTGCTCTGATTTCTAACAAGGCATTTCCCGCTAAATGAGATAAACGGCAAACAAAGACCATTTTCTTTAAAGCTGGTGCAGGAATGAGAAGACAACCCAATGCCGCCGGTATATGCATCAATGAGCTGCGCCATTTCCGTATAATCATGCACGGCTGTTCCTATTCTGTGGAGAGCAAAGCAGAAAAAAGGTATAAGAGGAATCAACTGTTTTCTGAAAAATCCGGATCCTGCAGCCGCCTCAAAGTAAAAGATGCCGGAAGTTGGTTGATTATAGCAGGCAGCCGCTGCGTTGTATTTGGTTGTCTCCTTTACGCTTTTAACAGATGGAGGAATATCTTCAAGCTCCAGAGTGGGAAGGCAGGAAACATCCTCTATGCTTTCCTGGAGTTGCCTTAAAGCTTTAGCATCCTCCTGTATTTTTTTTATATCGGATCCGCTCAATGAGGCCCTGACACTGTCAAGTTCTACCGCAACCCTGTCGTTTTCTTTGCGCTCCATCAATTGATCAGGAGCCAGCGTAAAAAGCACCCTGTGGGGATTATCCAGAAAATAGCTTTTTATTTTGTTTTCAAAAAATGGGCCTATGGAAAGTTCTTTTTTAAGCCTGTCAAGATCCGCGTCAAGCCGCAGGATTCTTTCAGGATCGCCGCCGTGAAACCAGCATTCTGAAATGGTTAAAAGCAGTTTTATGCCGTATGGATATGGTATGTTTGTCACTTCCTTGCGATGAAATTCTATCTGATGAATGGCCGACTCGATCAATTTTTTGTCAATACCTTTATCAACAAGGCCCTTCAAGGCATCAAAAATAATAGTTTCAATTTTTTCTGCAAAAGACTCTTTCACATCTTTGAGCCCGCATACGAACATGGTGTCCCTGTTATCGGCATGAAAGCCTGTTCCGTCGGATAGAGCAGTTCCAATCTCCGAATCTATCAATGCTTTGCGCAAAGGAGAACCTGAATTTCCAAGAAGAATCTGCCCAAGCAGTACAAGAGATAGAATTTCAAAAAAATCCTTGATATCCGCGGTCAGCCACGCCACGCAAACCTGGCATTTTTTTGATGGATCTTCGCTGTCTCCAAGCGGATATTTATTTATTATCTTTCTGGGCTTGTTCCAGCGGGGTTGAGAAAGAACATCTGTTTTTGGATCGATCTGCTCAAATTTTTTTAATATTTTTTCCTGTATGAAATTAAGATGTTCCTTTAACGGCATATTTCCGTATGTATAAAAAAAAGAGTTGCTTGGGTGATAGTGCCGCCTGTGAAAAGCCTTTAGTTGATCATATGTCAAACTTGGAATTACAACAGGGTCTCCGCCTGAGTTGTGGCTGTATGTTGTGTCAGGGTAGAGGGCTTTTAAAAGAAATCGTACCAACACCTGATCCGGCGATGACATGGCGCCCTTCATCTCATTGTATACAACACCTTTATAAACAAGCCTCATGGAACCGGCATCTTTTAAATCATCTTCGATTTCCAGGCGATGGCCCTCCTGCTTGAAGCTGAGTTCATCTATTTTTGGAAAAAATGCCGCATCAAGATAAACATCCATAAGGTTGTAAAAGTCTTTCCGGTTCTGGGTGGAAAAAGGATACATGGTCCAGTCCGATGAGGTAAAGGCGTTCATGAAGGTGCTCAAACTTCTCTTTAGCATGGAAAAGAACGGATCGCGCACAGGGAATCTATTTGAACCAGCCAAAACAGTATGCTCCAGAATATGCGCAACACCGGTTGAATCAACCGGAACAGTCTTAAAGGCTACGCCGAATGTGTTTTCTTCGTCATTTTTACTGATATGGATATGCCTGGCGCCTGTAAGCGTATGCTCAAGCTCATAAAAAACTGAATTTATTTCCTCAAGCTGCGCGACCTTCTTGATAACATAACCGGATATATTGTCGCCCTGTTTTAGCCCGGGATTGTTTTGATCCAAAGTTTTACCCATGTCTACTGCCTTTCAAAAGATATCATTCCCGCCCTTTTTGTCATTCCCGCCCTTTTTGTCATTCCCGCGAAGGCGGGAATCCAGATAAATAGGAAAATTCGACTTTTTACAAATTCATCAAAGCTGAAATCAAACATGAAGTGAGGAGTTTTGATGAGGATTTACGAAACAATATAGATGCCGCGATTCTTGCGCTTAATCTTATTTGTCTGGTTTAGTCGAAAAATAATATTGCGCAGTTTTTTCTCGCCAAAACCTGTCTTGGCCTGGATCTGTGCAAAACCGGCCCCATTCCTGTAAGTCTTTATAATATTCAAAACAATATCTGAAGCCGTTACAGAAGATCTGCCAGGCAATGCTTTGCCTTTACCGGAAACTTCGCGGGAAACACGTCCCCTTTTGGCGGGACGGGCTGTAGATTTAATTAACTTCTCCAGCCTGTCAATCTTGGCTATAAGATTGTTTACATCCTTTTTTGTCGGGACATTATACTGCCGCATGAAAAATTTTACCATTGCATCAAAACTTACCTGTTTGCTCCTTCTTTTGTCCATAAAGCCCTCCTCATAGTAGTTGACGGTTTTGTATAAAATCAGTCCAACAACTACTTAATAATGCAGGGAAAGTCAAGCAGTCTTGTCTCGACCTGAAAAGAGAGTAAAATCAAAAATGATGGCTTCGTAAAAAGTCGGATTCATCGAATGTGTCATTTCGACCGCAGGGAGAAATCTTATCTTTTCAATAGGTTGCAGACCAAAATTTCTCCATACGTCGAAACAAGGATTTCTCGTTTCACTCGAAATGACAGGCCAAAGGGACTTTTTACAAATGCATCAAACTTGAGTAATTATAAGTGAAAATAAACGATTCGTTGAAAACAATAAGAAATTATGTTAATTTATATGGTTATGAAAGAAAATAACTCAAGTAAAATGTGGCAATGGGGTATGAGCCCCAAAGAAAATATCCGGCGGGTTATCACCCGCTTAAAGCAACTTCAGGGTAACCCCAATAATATTGCCATGGGAATGGGGCTCGGCATCTTTGTTTGCGCAACGCCGACATTTCCATTCCAAACCTTTTTAGCAATAGCACTTGCCTTTATTTTTCGCGGCAGCAAAGCGGCCGCTATAATTGGATCGTGGCTTGCCGCTCCTGTAATACCATTTTTTTATATTGGGAGTTATAAATTAGGAACATTTCTCCTCGGCTATTCAATCTCCATTCCCTTGGATTCATTGTCGATTTCAAAACTTATAGATATGGGATGGAGCGTAGTATTTGCCATGATAACCGGCGGCGCTATAATAGGGCTTCTTCCCGGGATCGCCGGCTATTTAATTACATATATTATTTTTAAAAAAATACGCTCACGAATGTCGAAATCTAAGCAAACATAAAGAGTTCATAATATCATGACATCGCCAAGAACACTTCTTGCTGCCTATAATTTGCATCCTAAAAAGCAGTTTGGTCAGAATTTTTTATCCGACCCGTCCACTGCAAAAATGATAGCAACCCTTTCAGGAATTACTTCAAAGGATGTTGTCCTGGAAATCGGCGCAGGCCTTGGAGCCTTGACAATTCCGATAGCCCAAACAGCAAAAAAGGTTTATGCAATTGAAAAGGATCGCCGGTTAATTGATCTTTTGAAAACGGAAATTCTTGTAAGCAGGCTTTCAAATGTTGAATTAATGGAAGAGAATATACTGACATTTGATATTAACAGGCTGGCTAAAAATGTCGGCCACAAAATATTAATCATAGGAAATCTTCCATACAACATTTCTTCTCAGATCATTGTCAAGCTTATAAAATCCAGGTCTGCTGTAACCAGGGCGGTTTTTATGTTTCAGAAAGAACTCTCCCAACGCATCACTGCTCAACCGGGCTGCAAAGATTACGGGCGGCTTACAGTTATGCTTGGGTACTGCGCAAAGATAAAAAAACTCGCCGATGTTAAGGCCTCACTTTTTTTTCCAAAACCAAAGGTGGATTCACAGCTCCTTGAAATAAGATTTTTAGAAACTATAAAATATCCGGCAAATGATGAAGCATTACTTTTCAGGGTCATAAAAGGGGCTTTTGGCCAGAGAAGAAAAACCCTTAAAAATGCTCTTGCAGGAAGCGAACTGCATATTGATGCAAAAACAGCGCAAAACATGCTGGATAAAGCAGGCATCGATCCTTCCCTGCGTGCTGAGGCTCTAACAATATCTCAGTTTGTAACATTAAGTAATGTACTTAAAATCTAAAGATTTTTCAGCCATTTCTCAAGACGTCTGATGCCTTGTTTTGTGGATACCCTCGGAACATAACCAAGATCCCTTTTTGCTGCGCTTATATCGAACCAGTGCGCTGTAGCAAGCTCCTCTGCCACAAAACGCGTCATTTGCGGTTCACCGGACAGTTTGAATAATTTGTAGCAAGCCTCAAGCATAGCCCCTATCACCCATGCAGTCCTCCGTGATATTGACCGCTTTACAGGAGCAAAACCCGCTGCCCTTAAGATATTATTTATCATATCCCACAAGGGAACAGGTTCTCCCTGGCTTATAAAATAGACATTGCCTGAAAGTTTGTGATTTTCTTCCAATCTGTCAGCCGCCAGAATATGGGCCTCTGCAGCATTGTCTATATAGATTGTATCCACGAGGTTTTTGCCATCTCCAACCCTGACCAGCCTTTTTGCTCTGGCAATAATTCTCGGAACAAGATGGCTGTCACGCGGACCCCATATTAAATGAGGTCTTAATACAATCGTCATCAAACCATCTCTTGAGGCCTTTATAACATACTGTTCGGCAATTGCTTTTGTTTTTGGATAATGAGCATAAAACTTGTCTGAATAAGGAGCCGACTCATCTACACCCTCCATGTCGATTCCGTTGAAAATAACACTTGGCGAACTTGTATAAACAAGCCTTGAAACCTTATGCTTAATGCAGGCAGTAATAACATTTTTAGTTCCTGTAACATTTGTCTTAAAATATTCGGAATAATCGCCCCAGACCCCTGCTTTTGCCGCAACATGAAAAACAAGATCAATCCCTTTACATGCATTTTCAACTGAAGTTTTATCAGCGATATCTCCACGAAACTGCTCTACGCCCATAGATGCAAGTTCCGGGTAATAACTGCGGGAAAAGCTTCGGACATGGTCGCCTCTTTCTACAAGATGCCTTACTATTGCGCTGCCTAAAAAACCTCCGCCTCCTGTAACCAAAATCTTCTGAGACATTCTTTTTGTCATATATTTCTCCTAACTGTACAGTCCAAAGTTCTTGTAACCCATTGATATTATTAGAGTCGCAAACCATGCGCAGTCATTCCCGCGAAGGCGGGAATCCAGAATATTATCAATTGGATACAAATCTGGATGCCGGATCAAGTCCGGCATGACGAGAGAACTTTGGACTCTCAAGCTCCTAAGGAAGGAGCTTAAATTGAAGAGTTTTAAGGGTTGATATATTTTTTTAGTTTTCGATAGAAATTTTGATGAGAACCAAAGGTATAAAGAATAAGAGAATTTTCTATAATTTCATATGCCAAAAGAATTAACGATTGCATGGAGTTAAATTTATATACTCGAACCCCGCTCAGATCACCAATTTTCATGGTTCCTACTTCCGGGTCTTGAGTTATTTCACGAACTGCCTTATCTAAATCTTTAAGTTGGCTCTTATGTAGTCTTTTTTTCTGTTTGGCAAACAAAGGGGACTGAATGACTTCGTTTATTTCAATCATTCGCCTTCTCCGAAAACATACGGAGTTCCAAGCCCAGCTTTAATTTGCTCTTTTGCAATGAGAATTTCTTGAATAAATGGCAATGGCAGATCTGGATTTTCTTCAATTATTTGACCGATGCTTGCCCAATATTCAATTTGACCGGCAATAGATCGTTTAAATATT
>JAUWQO010000177.1 GCA_030610995.1 Desulfobacterales bacterium | reverse complement strand
TCAACGACTTCAGGTACACTAATTTCCAGTTTCATGGGCGCTTCTCCTTTCTTTTGGGTTTTTGCGGAAAAACCTTTTTAAAGGAAAAGCGCCCTTTTTTTCAACCTGTTTTAAATTTTACACAATCTATTTTACACTACCCACACCGGCTATGGCAGTTATTGCCGCCTTTATAGATGGTTTGTTTGTTTTCATGGAAAGCTTGCCAAAATTACAACTACAGTTGGAATTGTGATATGTGTATGAACAGGTTGTTAAAAACAGAGCAGGTGGAATTGAGGCTAAATTTAAGAAACATCACATCTGCTGATATAAAATATTTTTCTGTCAATTTTATATCTCTATGATATAATTAATTAAATTTCAAGGGGAATATAACAAATTTACTTTTGCAACATCTGCTATTGTTTGCTATAAATATAATTTATGATAACAATTTGTTGTTACCACGAAGTTCACGAAGAATATGAGTAAGATAAACCAAACGGAGGAAATTATGACTGTCAGTCAGGAACTTCTTGATATTCTGGCCTGCCCCAAGTGCAAAGGAAACATATATCTAAATGACGCCAAAGACGGGCTTATATGTGATAACTGTCAGCTTTTATATGAGATAAAAGATGATATCCCAATTATGCTTATTGATGAAGCAAAACCCATAGAAACTTAAACCGTAATAGTTCAGCCACAAAGACACTAAGACACCAAGGAAAGACATATTTTTCAAAAGCTTACCTTGAACCCATAAATACTAAGTTAAAAATTAATTATTAACAATTGATTATTGATTATTTTTCCTGTCTGAATATCATCGCCTCTATTCACAATTAACAATTAATAATCAATTGTTAATTGTGAATAATTAATACCTTGAACCCTTGAACCCTGAACCTTAATAACATGAGCATACCTCAAGCCCCTGAATCTGCAAAACTTGTTGTCAGCCTTTTTTTAAAGGAAAAGGATATTATTGTTGATGTGGCAAGAGACCTTTCCGATAAATTCGGCCTTATTGACATGGTAAGCTCATGGTTCCCATTTGACTATACCGAATATTACGAGACTGAAATGGGTTCTCCCCTGTTCCGGCGGGTTTTTGCATTTAAAAACCTCATAAAACAAAGTGCTCTGGCCGAGGTAAAACTTGCAACAAACGATATTGAACATAAATACTCAAAAAAGGGCAAACGTATAGTCAACCTTGATCCAGGGTATATGATTAAGTCGAGGTTTGTTCTTGCCACCGGAAAAAATTATTCCCACAGGATCTATATCGGCAAGGAAATTTATGCGGACTTGACCCTGATTTATACAAAAGGCTTGTTTCAAAAGCTTCCCTGGACATATCCTGACTATGCCGATAAAACAATGCTCAGCTATCTTAATCTGGTACGCAACAAATATTTAAGAGATTTGTAATACTTTAGCATTACTATCTGCAATTGAGCTTTAGGTGTGATCAGAGTTTTTCCTGGTTTAAATTTGATTATACCTGAAGCGGATTTATTTTCAAAAACTTATTACTCCGGCAATTAAATACCCCAAAGCCGTCATTCCGGCGAAAGCCGGACACGTAGTGAAGCTAAAGCGCTAACCGTTAGCGCTATCCAGGAAAATACGCTGGATGCCGGATCAAGTCCGGCATGACAAAGTCCGGGTATTATTTTGCCGGGTTAATAAAATGTTACAAAAAGCCAAAAAAGGAATAATAAATAATGATAAAAAGCATGACCGCCTTTGCAAGAGCTGAAAACACACAAGATGAGCTGACCGCTATAATCGACATCCGGTCTTACAACAGTAAATTTCTTGATATTGCCTTATATATTCCGCGGAAATATATGTGCCTGGAAGATAGGATTAAGCGCTTTGTTTCAGACAGACTGTCAAGAGGACGCATTGAAATTAAGGCGCGGATCAATGATGCTTCTGAAGCCGCGGAAGCCTTTGAAGTCAACGAACAGGTGGCTGTTGCGTATCATAACGCCCTTATTCAATTGAAAAACAGATTAAATATTGATACAGAAATTTCATTGGATATTATGGCAAATGTCGCCGGCATTATAAAACCGGTTGAAGATACAAAAGATATTGAAGATTGCTGGGCTGTTGTAAAGAATTGCATAAGCAAAACGCTGGATGAGCTTTGTTTAATGCGACAAAAGGAGGGAGACTTTATCGCAGGAGATATTGCAACCCGCCTTGATTATATAGAAAAAACTGTCGGACAAATAACCAAAATATCAGATGACCTTTTACCTAGGTACCAGGATCGCCTTAGGGAACGCATACAGGCTTTAACAAAAGGTCTGGTGGAGCTGGATACAGGAAGAATAGCCCAGGAAGCGGCCTTTTTAGCTGACAGAAGCGATATTTCCGAGGAAATCGCAAGGGTTGCCAGCCATATAAATCAGTTTCGATCTATCATGAAATCAAAAGAACCCTCGGGTAGAAAGCTCATTTTTTTACTCCAGGAATTTAACCGGGAATTTAATACAATGGGATCCAAGACAGGAAGCGCAGATGCGGCATACATGATTGTAGACATTAAGACAGAACTTGAAAAAATACGGGAACAGTTGCAAAACGTGGAATAAAACAACAGCTCAGCCACTAAGGCACAAAGAATGGATATGATTGATAAATTGAGGAATTGCGAATTTAGGAATTGACTGATTAAGATCAGCAGAATACCTTCAATTCCTAAATTCCCAAATTCCTCAATTCGCAATTAAGCGAAGCGAATCTCTAAATCCCTAAATCATGAATTTTGGTGTCTTAGTGTCTTTGTGGCTGAACTATTACAAACTAAATAAAGAGGTAATATGGAAAAGGATTTACTTAACATCGGATTTGGAAATTCTGTGGCGGCTGAACGGGTTGTAGCTATTACCGCTCCCAATTCAGCCCCAATGAAGCGGCTTAAAGATGAAGCAAGGGATAACAAACATCTTATTGATGCGACACATGGCCGCAAAACCCGTTCTATTATTATCATGGACAGCAATCACATTATACTTTCAGCTATCCAGGCGGAAACAATGGCTCAACGATACGCCAGCCTCAAGGAATCGCACCTTAAGGAATCGGAATAGGTTATTATGGCAGCCAAAAGCAATGGAAAGCTTTTTATTATTTCAGCGCCGTCAGGGGCCGGCAAAACAACCCTTTGCAGGGAGGCGCTGAAACGGTTTAATGACATAACCTATTCTATATCTTATACAACAAGGAAGCCCCGCAACGGGGAGCAAGACGGAATTGACTACCATTTTATAACAAAAGAGAAATTTAAAAGAAAAATTGAAAGCAACAAATGGGTAGAATGGGCAGAGGTTTATGGCAATTTTTACGGCACCTCAGCAGAATTTCTGGACACCTGTTTAGCATCAGGAAAGCACATACTTCTCGATATAGATATTCAGGGAACCATGCAGATCAAAAAGCGATATCCTGACAGCGTTACAATTTTCATCATGCCGCCTTCATTGGAAACGCTGAGAAGCCGTCTGGAATCAAGAGGCACAGACACCAGGCAGGTCATTGAAAGACGTCTTGAAATTGCAAAAAAAGAGATGGGGGAAAAAGATCTTTATCGCCATGTTATCATCAATGATCAGCTATCAAGCGCTGTTTCCGAGTTAATTGAAATTATAAAAAGCTATCACTAAGCCTATGTCCGCTTTTTCGGTTGAAAAAATCCCCCCTAACCCCCCTTTTAGGAAAGTGGGGAATTAGCTGTTAATAATTTCAGATAATTATGCGAACTTTAGGTAACTTCTCAATAAGTTCGGGCAATAGCATCTACCCTGTTTTGTCAATTAGTTGGTCGTGTGATGAGAAATCTCTCGTAGTAGGGGCGGCTTTACGCCGCCTGCCGAGCCGATTCGGGCGGGGTAAACCCGCCCCTACGGCTGTAATTCCGAATATTGCCAGAGGTTATTGAGAAGTTACAACTTTAGACTGTCCAGTTTATAATATGAAAACCGAAATACTTTACGGAATCCATCCAGTATCTGAGGCTCTCAAGGCCGGCAGGAGAAAATTTTTTGAGGTCTATTTAGCGCAGCATAAGGACTCAAAACGTGCTGAAAAGACAGCAACGATTGCCGAATCTTTAAACATACCGCTGAAAAAGGTGAAAACTTTTGAGCTTTCATCCATCACAGGCACCGACCGGCACCAGGGGATTGGAGCCAGGGTAAGCCCATATCCTCTTGCAGAACCAACCGATATTTTCGACAATATTAAGGCTAACGAAAATTCATTTTTGCTGCTGCTGGATTCCATTGTAGATACCCACAACCTTGGCGCACTTATTAGAACTGCCCTTTGCGTGGGCATAGAGGGTGTGCTAATTCCAAAGGATCGATCAGCCTCGCCCACTCCGGCTGTATCCAGCGCTTCCGCAGGAGCTCTCGAGCATATCCGCCTCGCCCTTGTGACAAATATGGTTACTGCAATAAAGGCTTTAAAGAAAAAAGGGTTGTGGATTGCAGGAATGGATAAAACCTCACAAAAATCGATTTTCTCCTTTGATTTTTCCTGCCCTTTAGCCATTGTTATCGGCGGAGAAGAAAAAGGAATTCGCACTCTTGTAAAAAAACATTGCGATTTTCTGATTTCTATTCCACAAAAAGGAAAAATAAATTCTCTTAACGCGTCTGCGGCAGGGGCGGTCGTAATGTACGAGGCGTTCAGACAGAGGGAAACTAAAACCGTTCAAGGTTCACGGTTCAAGGTTCAGGGTTAATTACCTCGCGAATTTTTCCAATACTACTGATTTCGATGGGTAAACATTATGAATCCGTCAACCTTTGAACCTTGAACCCTTGAACCTTTAATTAACAAGGATATGTATAATTATGGGAAAAAGCAGCAGGATAATAATAAATAGTAATCAAACCTTACTTGTTCCGAATTGCCCGATTATTCCCTTTATTGAGGGGGACGGGATAGGCGGCGATATATGGCATGCGGCAAGAATGGTAATGGACGCTGCAGTGCATGCCGCATACAGCGGTAATAAAAAAATATCCTGGCTCGAGGTTTATGCCGGAGAAAAGGGATACCGGGAAACAGG
>JAUWQO010000042.1 GCA_030610995.1 Desulfobacterales bacterium | reverse complement strand
CATTATATCCTGGCAGATTGATCCTGCGAAATTTGTGTGTAATGCTCTGGCGCCTGCTGAAGTATCCAGGGTAATTATTGATGAAGAGAATCGTTCAATGGAAGTAATAGTCCCTGACGAATTCCTGTCAATAGCTATTGGAAAAAATGGCCAGAACGTGAGGCTTGCTTCAAAATTGACCAAATGGCACCTTGATGTCATAAGTGAGGAGCGTTATAGCGAGGCCATGCAAAGCGGTTACGACTCTCTGGTAGCATTGACCGGAATGACAATAAGCCTGGCGGATACGCTGTATGAAAAGGGGTATTTTTCTGCTGAAGAATTAAGCAATGCTGATGTAGAAGATTTGATTCAGATCAGAGATATTGACACAACAGAAAAAGCCGAAAAACTAATCGAAATTGCAAAGGATTATGTGGCAAATATAAAAGAAGTTGAGGCAACATCTGAAGAAGAATTATCTGACGATTCGCATGAGCCGGCTAACCAGGATGGAGCAGAGACTTTATCCTTATCAGATGATCAAAAAGATTCCGGCGAAGAAGCGGCTAATGAAGAAAATGTGTCGGAAAAGGATTAATATCATGCCAAGGGATGCAATAGCATTAAAACAATTAAACTTTAGGAGGATTGATGGCAAAAATCAGAGTATATGAGTTTGCCAGGACTCTTAACATACAAAACAAGATACTCCTTGAGAAGTTAAGGGATATGGGTATTTCGGTAAAGAGCCATATGAGTTCTCTGGATGAAGAGACAGTAGCCAGAGCCAAGGCCGAGCTTTTCGGCTCAAAGCCTCAGGGGATCGAGGTTACGCGCGTTAAAGCAACCGTTATTCGAAGACGCAAAAAACCTGTCAAGGCAGAAGTGCATGCTGAAGCAGAGCCTTTGAAAGAGGTAACTCCTCTTGAAAAGAAGGTTGTTAAAAAGAAGAAAGATCTTCCCAAAATAATCGAAGAGCCTATGGAAGCTGTTGAATCTGTTAAGCCGAAAAAAAAGGAGAAGGTCGCTGCCAAATTAAAACCTGCAAAGGCCCTGAAACCTAAAAAAGCGCTGAAGAAAGAGATCCCGGCAAAGATTATAAAGATGCCGGTAACTCCCAAGAAAAGGGTTAAAATTGAGCCGAAACCCGAGCCTGAGTTAAAACCTATAAAAAGACCGGCTGAGATAACGGAACTCCCTGTTAAAGAACACAAGAAAAAGGTCAAAAAAAAGAAGCCGGCAGAAGATATTGCGGATAAAAAGTTTTTCAAAAAGAAAATCTCCTTTCGAAAAAAAGAGATCGTAGAAGGCAAGGACCTTTATGCCAAGGGATATCCCGGCCGAAAAGGCCGCAAGGGCGGTAAAGGGAAAATAACAGCTCATGGGCAAAAGCCCCTGATCACCATACCCAAAGCCATTAAACGGAGGATTAAAATTGATGATGCTATTGTTTTGTCGGATCTGGCTAAGCGCATGGGAGTTAAAGCAAGTGAAATAATAAAAAAACTTATGCCATTAGGCGTTATGGCGACCATCAACCATACAATCGACTTTGATACAGCGGCTATTGTTGCCGAAGAATTTAATTATGAAGCCGAACAAGCCCCTTCTGTAGAAAAACTTATTTTAAAGACTGAAAAGGATGATCCTGACAAGCTGATTACCAGGCCGCCTGTTGTTACCATTATGGGGCATGTGGATCATGGTAAAACATCTCTTCTCGATGTGATACGTAAAAGCAATGTAACCGCTACCGAAGCCGGTGGTATTACGCAACATATAGGCGCATACTCTGTTTCCACAGATAAAGGTCAAATCGTCTTTTTAGACACTCCGGGGCATGAAGCTTTTACTGCAATGCGTGCACGCGGGGCCGAAGTTACAGATATTGTAATTCTTGTTGTTGCCGCTGATGACGGTGTTATGCCACAGACAATCGAGGCTATCAATCACTCAAAAGCCGCAGAAGTGCCGATAATTGTAGCCGTTAACAAGATCGACAAACCAGGTGCGGATCCTGAACGTGTTAAACGTGAATTAGCCGATCTGGGACTTGCGCCTGAGGATTGGGGAGGAGATACTTTATTTATTAATGTTTCCGCCAAGGAGAATCGCGGCATAGACGATCTGCTTGAGATGATACTCTTTCAGGCGGAATTATTAGAGCTAAAGGCCAATCCTGACAAGCTGTCAAATGGTCATGTAGTTGAAGCAAAAATTGATCCCGGCAGAGGGGCGGTTGCCACAGTGCTTGTACAGGAAGGTACTCTTCGTGTAGGTGATTCGGTAGTTTGCGGAATACACTACGGAAAGGTTCGCGCAATATTGAACGATATGGGGCATATGCTTAAATCTGCCGGGCCATCAATGCCTGTGGAGGTGGTCGGCCTTTCCGGTGTGCCTGATGCCGGAGACGATTTTATTGCTCTTTCCGATGATAAAAACGCAAAACAGGTCAGTTTGCATCGCGTCCAGGAGCAGCGATCCAGAGATCTGGCAAAAACAGGCATATTAAGCCTAAGCCTTGAAAAACTTTATGAGACTATGCAGGAAGGCGAAATTAAAGATTTGAATCTTATAATAAAGACAGATGTGCAAGGCTCTATTGAGGCGCTTTCCGATTCTCTCACAAAACTTTCCAATGATGAAGTTAAAATAAATATCACCCATGCAGCTACCGGGACCATAAACGAATCGGATATTTCCCTGGCCGCGGTATCAAAAGCGATAATTATCGGCTTTAATGTACGCTCAACCCCAAAGGTTCAGGCGTATGCAAATGAGGAAAATGTCGATATACGTTATCATAAGGTTATTTATAATGTTATCAAGGAGATCAAGGATGCTATTCTTGGCATGATGTCTTCTACATTTGAAGAACGGACCCTGGGCAGAGCCGAAATTCGCGAAGTTTTCCATATCCCCAAAATCGGCAATATTGGCGGTTCTTATGTGACCGATGGAAAGATTGAGCGAGGAAAACCAGCGCGCGTTCTTAGAGACGGCGTTATCTGTTATGATGGCAAGATTTCTTCGCTGCACCGTTTTAAAGAGGATGCCAAGGAGGTCCAGAGCGGCTATGAATGCGGGATCGGCATTGAAAAATATAACGACATCAAGGTTGGCGATATAATTGAATGCTACTATTTGGAAGAAATTAAGCCGGAACTGGAAGAGTAAATATAACGTCTCGGAATTTCCACCACGCCTTGGCGTGGAAATTCCTACGACTTTAGTCGAGTAGTCGAGTTGTCAAGTTGTCGAGTTGTAAGGACCCTTGAACTACTCGACAAATCAACCACTCGACCACTCGACCAATTTGTGAGCGAAGCGAGCTAAGTTCATATGGTTGTCGGTTCAGGGATTATTATATTCAGGCTGCATGACTGTCGTTCTTTAAAGAGCAAAAGAAAGATTGTCAAATCGATTATCAGCCGGTTGCGAAACAATTTTAATGTTTCGGTTGCAGAGGTTGGCTCAAATGATATCCATCAAAGAGCTGAAATAGGTTTTGTTATGGTCGGCAACAACAAGGCGGTAATTAATTCTAAGATTGACAAAATATTCAACCTGGTAGATGAGTTGGGATTAGCCGAACTAATTGATAGTAAAATGGAAATTATCAATTTATGAAATACTTTTCACGATCCGATAGAGTAAGCGGCGAGATACAAAAAAATCTGTCGGAACTGCTAAAAAAAAGCATTAAAGATCCTCGCCTTGAGATGGTTACGATTACCAGCGTAAAGATGTCTCAAGACTTAAGGATTGCCCGTGTATACTTTATTTCTTCCGGAGATAAAACAAGCCGGAAACAGGCAGTCCAAGGTTTTAAGAGCGCTCTTGGATATATAAAACGGGTTCTTGCCGCTAAACTGGGTTTGCGTTACATGCCTGATCTGCAATTTTTTTATGATGAATCTTTTGATTATGGATCGCACATAGATAATGTGTTGAAATTAATAAAAGCCGATGATGAACCAGACAATACAACAATTGAAAAATAGTAATCATGTTTTTCTTTGTTCCCATATTAATCCTGATGGAGATGCGATAGCTTCTCTGATTGCCATGGGGCTTTCACTTGCTTCATGGCAAAAAGAAACAACTCTTTATAACGAAACCCCTATTCCTATTATTTATCGTTTTTTGCCCTCAATCAAACGTATTGTGCGGCACATTGACAGACAAACCATATATGACACCGCTATTGTTCTTGATTGTGGCGATTTGCAGCGTATCGGGAAGGCAGCTTCATTTGTAAGCCGTATTCCGGCAGTTATCAACATCGACCATCACGTTTCCAATACACACTTTGGCGATTTTCAATTAATAGATTCTTCTGCATGTGCTACTGTTGAAATCATATACCGTCTTTTAAAGCAGATGGGATTGCCCATTAGCAAGGATATTGCCACCCTGATATATACCGGGATTTTAACCGATACAGGTTCGTTTCGTTTTTCAAATACAAACAAATCGGCTTTTACAATCTGTAAGGAAATGATAGAGATCGGTGTTGATCCGTATTATGTTGCCAGGAATGTATATGAAACTTTCTCCCTGGGTTACATAAAACTTTTACATAAGGCGCTTGGCTCTATAGAGATATCAAAAAACGGTAAACTATCCATGATAACGCTTACGCAGAATATGTTAGATAAAACCGGAGCCCGGCCTGAAGAGATAAATGGTCTGATAAATTACGCAAAGGCTATAAATAATGTTAAGATAGCGGTTCTTATTCATAGGACATCTGATACGAAAGGCACGAAAGGAAAAGCGCGCGGCCGGTTTCATGTCAGCCTCCGTTCCGATGGAACCGTTGACGTTGCTGCGTTTGCCTCATCCTTTGGCGGTGGAGGGCACTACAGAGCAGCGGGATTTAGCATTGAATCTTCGATCGCTGATTTAAAAAACCTGATTTTTAATTTTGCTGAAAAAGCTTGATACATGTTTAACGGTTCAGGGTTCAGGGTTCAGGGTTAAAGAGCGGTGAAGTATGAAAAGCGTAAAGAAGCCAACTCTGAACCGTGAACCTTGAACCCAACAACCTGAGTAGTTACTATGCAACATCGATTAAACGGGATTCTAATTGTAGATAAACCGGTAGATATGACTTCCGCCAAAGTTGTAGCCCATGTTAAGAAACTGCTTGGCGCGGGAAAAGCCGGACATGCCGGCACTCTTGATCCGTTTGCAACAGGTGTGCTGGTCTGCTGTCTCAATGACGCTACAAAGCTTTGCAGATTTTTATTGCGTGGCAAAAAAAAATATGTGGGGGTTATTCGTCTTGGAATTGAAACAGATACGCAGGATTTTACAGGAAATATAATTTCAACATCCGATAAAACGGGATTTTCGGATAAGAGGTTGCGCCAGGTATTTAAGCAATTTGAAGGGGCTGTCAAACAACTGCCTCCGGTTTATTCGGCGTTAAAACATAAAGGGGTTCCATTATACAAGCTTGCGCGAAGAGGCAAGCCTGTTCAGAAAGAGGCAAGGAGTATTTTTATTTCATATATTAAAATACTTGAAATAAATTTACCCCTGATACGTTTTGAGGTGTCCTGCTCTGCTGGAACATATATCAGGACGCTGTGTGCGGATATTGGGGCGGCTCTTGGATGCGGAGGGTGCCTTAAAGAGCTGAGAAGGATTGAAAGCAGCGGATTTGCAATCAGCCAGGCTTTAACATTGCCGGAAATGGAAAATCTTCATTTATCTCACAAGCTTTCAGATCGGCTCATAAGTATGTCAGACGCTTTGCAGTATATGCCCGGTTATATCGCCGATAATCTTTTGATTGACAAGTTAAAACATGGCAGCATAATTACGAGGCAGGATATTATTTCACAACAAACGGATATTCATGAAGATTTCATCAAGATTGTTGATGCCGATGATGATCTTATAGCAATATTAAATCTGGAAAAAGATAGCGACAAATATCATTATTGCTGTGTTTTTCCAAGAAGGGATATAATTGAGGGATTTAGGGATTGAGGAATTGAGGGATTGAGGGATTGAGGGATTGAGGGATTGAGGGATTGAGGGATTGAAATCAACAGAATACCTTTAATTCCTAAATTCCTAAATTCCTAAATTCGCAATTAAAGGTACTTAAGCAGTTAAAATTTATTTAAAAAAGGAGGAGGCAAATAAAGTGGTTCAGACATTGGAAATTAAAAAGGAGCTCATTAGTCAATATAAATTACACGAAACCGATACAGGTTCACCTGAGGTTCAGATCGGGCTTCTGACACATCGTATTTTATATCTTACTGAGCACTTGAAGGTTCACAAAAAGGATCATCACTCCAGAAGAGGTTTGTTGGTTTTGGTTGGAAGACGACGCAGACTTTTAAACTACGTCAAAAACAATGATGTGAATCGATACCGCTCGATCATTAAAAACATGGGGCTGAGAAGATAACATATTTATTTAGCCGCCTTTGTTGATGAATTCGTAACAAGTCGAATTCATCGAATGTGTCATTTCGACCGCAGGGAGAAATCTTATCTTTTCAATAGGTTGCAGGATAAAGATTTCTCGCTTCGCTCGAAATGACAAGTTTTTGTGACTTTTTACGAATGCATCATTATTGGTTATTAATCGTTTTATTTTTAGGGAGACAAAGTGGAAAATATATATAAAACGGAAATTGGTGGAAGAATTTTGAGCATAAGCTCGGGCAAAATTGCAAAACAGGCTTCCGGTTCGGTCGTAGTTCAATACGGAGAAACCATTGTACTGGTTTCTGTTGTATCATCCAGAGAGGAACGAGAGGTATCTTTTTTGCCTCTTTCAGTGGAATATCAGGAAAAGATATATGCGGCAGGCCGGATACCAGGTAATTATTTCAGGCGTGAAATCGGGCGTCCCAGTGAAAAAGAGACATTAACCGCCCGGCTGATTGACCGCCCAATCAGGCCTCTTTTCCCAAAAGGTTACTGCAGCGAAACACAGATTATCGCTCTTGTTCTTTCCATGGATCAGGAGAATGACCCCGATATTCTGGCAATGGCAGGAGCTTCTGCAGCGCTTGAAATATCTGATATTCCTTTTGCCGGACCTATTGCATGTGTTCGTGTCGGCCGAATAGACGGCAAGCTTGTAATCAACCCTTCAATAAGTGAATATGAACATTGCGATATCAATATTATTGTAGCGGGTTCTGAAACCGGAATTGTAATGGTAGAAGGCGGTAGCAATATCGTCAATGAAGCGGATATGTTGGAGGCTATATTCTACGGGCATGAGGCATTAAAACCGATAATTGATATGCAAAAGGAGCTGAAACTAAGCAATGGGGTTCAAAAACGTCCATTCATCCTTCCTGAAAAAGACAAGGATCTCGTCAATAAGATCGTTCCCGAAGCATCCTTGCAGCTACGTGATATCCTTATGACTCCAGGCAAACAAGATCGTAACAAATCTCTTAGCGTCTTTAAATCCGATATCCTTGCAAAACTCGGCGATGATTTTACTGAACGCAAGAACGAAGTATATGATATATGTAACGACTTAATTAAATCAACCATGCGGGATTTTATCCTTAAGGAAGGGCGCAGGATAGACAACAGAAAATTTGATGAAATAAGGCCCATTTCATGTGAAGTCGGAATGTTGCCCAGACCTCACGGAAGCGCCCTGTTTACCAGGGGAGAAACTCAGGTGTTAGGAGTGTTAACTCTTGGTTCGGGTCGTGATGAGCAGCGGGTGGAAACTCTGCTCGGGGAAGAATTCAGACCATTTATGCTTCATTACAATTTTCCCCCGTATTCAGTCGGAGAGGTAAAACGCTTTGTCGGCCCAAGCCGTAGAGATATAGGTCATGGTGGGCTGTCAACAAGAGCTATTGAAAAGGTTTTGCCGCCCAAGGAAGAATTTGACTATACTATTCGAATCGTTTCAGAGGTGTTGGAGTCTAACGGCTCTTCCTCCATGGGGACCGTATGCGCAGGCATTCTGGCGTTGATGGATGGCGGGGTTCCCATAAAGGCCCCGGTTGCAGGCATTGCAATGGGCCTCGTAAAGAATGGAGATAATGTGGTTATCCTGTCCGACATTCTTGGGGATGAAGATCAAGCTGGAGATATGGATTTTAAGGTCGCCGGCACATGTGACGGCATAACAGCCTTACAGATGGATATTAAAATTCATGAGCTGTCAAAAGATATACTGGGAAAGGCTCTTGAGCAAGCCCGTTTGGGAAGACTTTTTATTCTTGACAGAATGCTGGAAGCATTGGAAAAGCCCAGGGACAACACCTCTCCCTATGCCCCCAGAATAATAACTATAAATATCAATCCGGATAAAATCCGCGATATCATAGGACCGGGCGGGAAAATGATCAGGGCGATTCAGAGTGAAACAAACACACAGGTTGAAGTAGATGATACCGGCCTTGTTAAAATCGCTGCTTTTTCTCAAGAAGAATCGGATGCGGCCCTGCAAGCGATAAAAGATATTACAATGGAACCGGAGGTCGGGAAAATCTACGAAGGTAAAGTAGTAAAAATCATGGATTTTGGCGCATTTGTCCAGATAATGCCTAACTGTGACGGCCTTGTGCATATTTCACAACTTGCCCCGCATCGGGTTGCAAAGGTTACAGACATTGTTAAGGAAGGAGACATCATTAAAGTCAAGGTCCTTGAAATCTCGAAGGATGGAAAAATACGCCTGAGCCGCAAGGCTGTTTTGGAAGAAGAAAATGCCTCGCGCAGTAAATAATATGAACCATGCCCCTATCATTAAAATACTCCGTTTGAAGCCGGATTTGCATGAGGATATTTCTCTTCCCTGCTATATGACTCCCCAATCAGCAGGGATGGATATATGCGCGGCCATAGAAAAAGAGATCGTGATTGAAACAGGAAAAATTACCCTGATACCCACCGGGTTTGCCATGGCTATTCCCGGCGGGTATGAAGCACAGATTCGCCCGAGAAGCGGATTAGCTGTAAAGCATGGCATAGGGCTCATTAATTCACCAGGCACCATAGACGCTGACTACCGTGGCGAGGTAATGATTCCGGTTATTAATCTCGGTAAAAAGGATTATACTATTCATAGAGGCGACAGGATTGCCCAAATGGTCATTAAAAGGGTATATCAGGCCCGCTTACAGGTTGTTGAACACTTAGACGAAACAATTCGCAATAATGGAGGCTTCGGTCATACCGGATTGTAAGAGGAGTGTCGCATTTCATTATGCATGGCAACGACCATAATCTTTCAGTATGTATGCTGGCGAGCGGCAGCAAGGGGAACGCAATATTTGTTTCTGACGGTTCCACCTCTATACTTATCGATGCCGGCCTTTCCGGAATAGAAATCGAACGCAGGTTAAGATCAAAAGGGCTTTGCCCTGACGATCTTGACGCTATCCTGGTATCCCATGAACATGCCGACCATATTCATGGCGTGGGAGTTCTTTCGCGCCGATTTGATTTGCCTGTTTTTATCAGCGAACGAACCAGCAAAGCCGCTTCATCACATATAGGTAATATCCAGGATATTGTAAACTTTGAAAGCGGCATATCCTTTTTGATAAATACCCTGACAATCCATCCCTTTTCAATATCACACGATGCAGAGGATCCGGTAGGTTTTACTATAAACCGTGACAAAACAAAAATCGGGATTGCAACCGACCTCGGAATAGCGACCTCGATGGTTAAAGAGCATCTAAAAGACTGCTCATTATTAATCCTCGAAGCCAATCATGATACAGACATGCTGATAAACGGTCCTTATCCATGGGAATTAAAACAACGGATTAAGAACAGAACCGGTCACCTTTCTAACGAAGAGTCGAAAAATCTTTTAAAGGATGTGCAACACGACAGGCTTAAGCATGTGATTCTGGCCCATATAAGCGAAACAAATAATACCCCTGAAAAAGCCTTAAATGCTGTAGGGCCGGCGCTGATAAATCGTAATAGCAGGATTAGCGCCGCAACTCAGAATGAGTCTGGGGAGCTGATACATCTCCTGGACTGATATCAAATGAGATTTCCATCCTTCTTTCTTGCCACTCGTCATCCATGAGCAAAAAGTATCCAAAATTCTCATAGTTATATTCATGCGGACTTCGCTCCGGGTCATAATCTTCCAACAGATGTTCAGTAGCATAGAGCAATTGGCCCAAGTAAAGACCATCTGCGATTAGGACAATTTCATCAATCAGATATTTATTGGGTGGCAGATTTTCTAGTTTTTTCCACCGGTAGTTTAATTGGAAAACCTCTTTTTTGGGATTTTGGGAATCTACGGATTTGGCCTTCCTAGCAATAAACAACCCCCCTTTTTTATTATAACCATATTTCTGTTTTTCCTCTTCCGGGGCATCTTTCAGGTTCATCCAGAAGTTCAATACCGCCATACCGGCAACATTTAAAAGAGACTCCTCATATTTCTTGAAACAGTTTATCCCCAAAAAAGTGGAAACATTCCCCTTTTCAAACCCCTCTGTGTAAAATCTCAATTGCTCGGGCTCCACGGAATCAAATATCTTCCCATCCCAGGGAGAAACACCGCCTACAGTAGTAGCCCAGAGTTGATTCAAAAAGCCACCATAAGGATGCTCCCCTTTTTTAAGGACCAGGGTAACACCATAAAAGTGCCCTTTGACTTGCTTTCTATCTTGGCCACAGGCAAAGAGTTTTTCCAATTTCTTTAAACAGCGGGAATCAGGGCTTGCATCTTTCTCTAATTCCTTAAGATAGAACTTCATCAGATCAAGAACAGAGGTCTTGTCTTCCATATCTTTCTTAATCTCAGAGATCAAGGGATCATCCTTGCATTCAGCTTCAAGCTTAAATTCGCTAAACTTGCCTTCGAGTAGACCACTTGTCTTCTTTGGCACAGGCTGGGCGCAGGCGCACAGAAATATCAGTCCCACAAATACCAGAAAAAAGCGAAACCTTGGTATCTTCGTCATGCTAAATCCCCCTTTTCATAATGGGTTCAAAATCCAACCAGCTCTGCCCAGGAGAATATCTCCCGGCATTTTTTTTCTTCTGCTGGTGTCATCATATGCCTGGAAAGTTCAGGTGGTATTGGTTTGCCAATGTTTTCCGCCTTGGAAAGACCTATGGGATTGTATGCCAAAAGAGAGCACCGGGTTATCTTGAGACCCTGAAACAGTTCAGATATGGCTTTCAAATTCTGAGTAGTGGCAGTTATGCCCGGGATAAGTGGGATTCGTGGAATAATGTCTTTTGGTCTTTCTTTGAAAAGCCTGCCAAGGTTTTCCAGGATTAAACAATTTTTCCGGCCTGTATACTTTAGATGCTCTTTTGGATCTGCCAGTTTTATGTCAAACATAATCACGTCAACCCAGTTCAAAACTTTTGCTTTAAATTCAGACCAATCAAAGAACCCGTTTGTCTGAATGGCAGTATGAATCCCCTGCATTTTCAATTTCTGGAGAATTAAGGATATATACTCCATATGGAACGTTGGCTCCCCGCCTGAAAGTGTAATTCCTCCCCCGGAAACTTCATAGAACACTCTATCACGAAGGAGAATAGAGATTAATTCCTCTACAGGGTAAAAACAGCCTATTTGTCTTAAACCCCGACCAGGACATACTTTTACACAATCACCGCACCTGTCGCATTTTTCCCGATCAATCCTCCATGGATTTTCCACCTGACAGGCACCTGTCTTACACACGTTTACACATTCGCCGGATTTTATGCAACTTGCAGGATAAAAGCCAATTTCAGGTGCAGGGTCAATCGATTCCGGGTTCTGACACCAGATGCAGTGCAAATGACATCCTTTAAAAAAAAGAGTAGTGCGAATGCCGGGGCCATCTTCTAAGGCATTTCTTTTTATATCAAAAATAAGAGGCTGGGGCTGTGAAAAAGAAGGTCCTTTTATTAAAGAGATCATAAATTCATATAGGCAGATTACCCGTAAGCTCCAGTTGAAGATGATTGGCCATAAAGCCGAATTTATACATGTAGTTGAGGTTACCGGTTAACATTATCTCATTGTTGAGAAGACCCCGCAAGATGTCCCTGTCTCTGGAAAGCAAAAGGTTTATCAAAGACCTTCCGTCTTTAAAAATACACGTAACATCTACTTCATCAGCCAATGTTTCCTTAATATCCATCTTGCCACTGTCAAACTCAACAAACACGCTAACCTCACCATCTTTGCTCTTAAATTGATAACACCCTTTAAAATTCTCAATATTTCTTCTATAAGAGGGATCCAACATGAATTTCACCTTCATAAAAAAGAGGAGTACTTCCAGAAATGTCTCTGCTATTTCTCCCTCAATAACCTTTAGGAATTTTTGACTTGCTTTCCTTTTAAAGTAGGGTGCAAACGGCATTCTGGGTGGCGCTTTAAATAACCGGAAGATCCTGTCTGCCGCGTTTAGTGGAATTGTGTATCTTCTTAACAAAGAGTTCATTGTACCTCCTTCCTGTCTGCCGATAGGCAGGTCTGCTGTGGCTAATAAGGCACTTCTCTCCCAGTATCCAGATGATATTCTGCTCTGGTGATGATTTCTTGCTGCATGTGTGGGCTTAGGTCCTTGAAGTAGGCCGAATACCCAGATACCCGGACAAAGAGGTCCGGATACCTTTCAGGGTATTTTCTGGCATCCTCAAGGGTCTTTCTGTCAATAATATTGAATTGTACCTGTAACCCTCCCATCTTAAAGAACGCCTCTACGGTGTCGGCAAACTTGGGCACAGTGGTGGTAGATGGAGTATATTTTAAGTTTAAGGCATGGCCATCAGCAATATTGGTGTGGTCAAGATTGGCGACAAAATTTAAGCAAGGCGTAAGTTCTGGAGCAGCGCCAGAGACAGGAGTAATGCCACTAGGGAAAGGCTCACCCTTGACCCGTCCACTGGGAAGTGCCCCGGACAAAGCACCAAAACCAGCATGGTTAGTCATCGTCCAGTAGCCGACTGTATATTTACCACCCCTATAATTCTCTTTACTTTGAAATGTATTGTGGAGAAAAGCTATTAACCAATCTGCATTTTTCTTGGCCATTTCACTATCTGTGCCAAACTTCTCGGTTGATGTCTTCACCATTGCCTGAAGTTTCTCATAATTTTCCCAGTTTTTATTTATGGCTTCAAGCAATTCAGAGAAAGAAATAAGTTTTTTCTTAAACACAAACTCTTCAATCGCGGTCATGGAATCTACTACCTCGGCTATTCCAATCATGGCAGCGCCAGAGGAGTTGTAAAGGGCGCCTCCCTGGATAACGTCTTTGCCCTTTTCCATGCAGCCTTCCATGATGGCTGATTGCATGGGGCTTGGATGAATTTTTTGATAGGCCTTGCCAAAGTTGTTGTTTAGAGTAACTGCCTGGTCAATAAGCCAGGCAAGTTGTGTGGCCAGGACTTCCCTAAACTCTTCAAAAGAGTCCATGTCCTCTGGCGACTTTGTTACAGGCCCAATCTGCTCATCTTCGGTAAGCCTGTGCTTTCCCTGAAAGAAGGCCAATTCTAACGCAGAAGGAAGGTTCATCAATATGCAGCCCGTATGAGCAAAGGTGCGTCCACTGCTTGTAATCTCTACACAGCCTACAGAGGAATAATCCCTGGCATGCTCAAGAGTTACCCCTTGACCTTGTAAGGCCTCAATAGCAGATATATCATTGTGAAAACATGGGGTGGCCCCGGTATTTATATTCACATCACAAAGCCTCTCAAGATACTCCTTCTTATTTATCTCAGGATGGTAACGGGCATTGATGTTTGGATCGCGCACCTTTAAGAGCTCAGTAGCCCTCAACATCACATATGTAAGGTCATTCACGGCATCCTTTCCTTCCATATCTATCCCGCCCAATGTAATGGCCTGATTACATCCACTACCTCCAAATAGCTCCTCACTTACTTCCGGAGCTAAAGGGGCCTGGTCACAAATCTTAAGCCAGAGACATCCCACTAATTCAACGGCCTCACTTAAGCTCATACCCTGCTCCATATCCCTGCGATACAAAGGATAAAGCACCTGATCCAGCCTGCCAGGGCTCATAGCAATACTGGAATTCTCCTGAAGAAGCGCTATCCTGCAAATCCAGACAGCATTTACTGCCTCCCTGAAGGTTGCCGGTTTTTGGGCCGGAACCTTGCTGCAGACTTCACTCATCCTCAGCAACTCTTCTTTTCGTACAGGGTTGTTTTCCTCTTGGGCCATGCTTGCAGCAAGCCTGCTAAGATTAGCGGCGTAGGAAAGAATGCCATTTAGAGATAATTGCGCTGCTTGATAGAAATCTCTTTTCTCCTTATCATTGCTTGAATTTCCAAGGGATAATTCCTTTTCCTTTGCCTCATTGATAATATCCAGAAGACCACGTTCCACTACCGCAGCATAATCTGGTACGGTATGAGAGATACAATATGCCTTAGTGGCAATGAAAAAGACAATACGCTCCATGAGTTTTTGACAAGGAGGATTGCCATTCTCTTTTCTGGCTACCTCCTGAATGGTCCGATTCATCCAGTAAGGGAAGATTTCAAAATTGAGCTCATCAATCTCTTCTATGGTAATGCCAAACGGGTTTTTCTTCCTGCGGCTTACTGTCTCTAATTCAGGCCAGATGCTCTGTCCCAGTAAATGAGGATAGAGGATTACTCCAATCTGTTTGGTAGTAGTAGTACCTGCCAGGAGATTGCCATCAATAATCACCGGCCTTTTATTTTCCAAAATATACTTGTTTAACTTCCCTGACCTGAGTTCTGGCGAATCCTCCTTGTTACCTGCCCGCCATCGCTCTCGCTCAGGCGAGGCGGGCGGGTCTAAATTTTTCATATAATAGGTCATAAGCCTTGGAAGCTCTAAACAAATTTCAGGTTTAGTATCAAAATGGAGATCCCTTAACTTTTTAAGACGTGGCAGTCTTTCTAATGTAATCTCCTGAAGACTTAAGTCTTGAATAGTTATGCTATTCTTATCCATTTTTTCTCCCCTTCCTTTGTTTGCCTGTTGTACCCAATTCTATTATTTTTTACCACATATAATAACAATTACCATACCCAAAACCCACTGCCTAAAAAAAGATATGGATATTTTGGTTGTTTAAAATGCTTATTGCCGTGTCGTCATGTAGAGTAATGATTGCCGATATTGTCTGCAATCTTTCTTACTCTGTCCATAATATCTAAAATGTCCATATTCAAAAGCCGCCTGTCTTTCATGACGATTTTTCCGTTAATTATGCTTGCTGAGATATCGGAACCTGATGCCGAATAAACTATATGTGAATAGCAGTTATACATGGGAGTCAGGTGCGGTTTATTGGTGTCCAGGATAATGATGTCTGCGCATTTGCCGACCTCAATGGAGCCGGTTTTGTCTTCAAGGCCGAGCAGTTTTGCGCCATCGATAGTAGCCATTCGCAGTACGGTTTCCGCATCCATGACCGTGGGATCCATTGTTGTAAGCTTGTGAATCTTGGCGGCTGTATCCATCTCCAGTAAAAGGTCAAGATCGTTGTTGCTTGCGCAGCCGTCTGTGCCAAGCCCCACTAAGACCCCTTGTTTCAGCATTGCCGGAACAGGCGCAACGCCCGCCCCAAGTTTCATGCTGCTTTCCGGATTGTGAGATACTTTTACGCCGTAATCGGCAAGCATTTTGATTTCATCTTCATCAACAAAATTGCAGTGAACAGCGATTGTAAAATCGTCGAGTATGTCCAGGCTGTGAAGATGACGCACAGGTGTATTTCCATATTGCTGTTTGAGTTCTTCCACTTCGCTTATGGTTTCAGACAAATGGGTTAAAAAAAGGGTTTTGCTGTTTCTTGCAACCTGTTTGATATCCCGGAGCGTCTTAGGGGAACAGGTATAGGGTGCATGACAGAACAGGGCAAGAGAAATCAGACTGGAAACATCATGCCGGCTTGCAATAAAAGATTCCGCAATTTGTATATTGCTTGCGGAATCAGGATTGTCGGGCGCGGGAAAATCGACAAATCCCTGACAGCAAACAGCTCGCATTCCAGCATCTTTTGCTGCTCGGGCAACGCTACTTTCAAAAAAATATCCGTCACAAAAGGTTGTTGTGCCGGAGAGAATCATTTCCGCTATTGCCAGCATGGCTCCGTAATAGGCCGTGTCTTTGTTTAAATATTTTGCTTCTGCCGGGAAGATATAGTTGTTCAGCCAGTCCTTTAGAGGAATGTCATCGGCAAGCCCTCTGAAACATGTCATTGGCAGGTGGGTGTGAGTATTGATAAGGCCCGGCATGATAATCGATTCTGTAGCATCTATCACCTCTCCGGCATTATAAGGGTTTGAATGCCGGTCGTATCCGGTATTAACAAAAAGTATTTTTCCATCCCTGATACCGATGGCCGGATTTTCAACGACCTCCATTGAATCCGACATGGTCAGCAGGATGCCGCCGGTTATCAGGATGTCAATATTATAGCCATTATCCATCTGTTATCAATCGATCCCGAGGCTTTTTTTGATCCCAAGAGCAATCTCTTTCACCCTTTTCATAACTTTGGCTTCATTAATCGTTAAAAGCCGCCTGTCTTTCATAACAATTTTCCCATTTATAATAACTGTGGTTACATCAGACCCGTTTACCGCATAAACAAGATGAGAATAGGGATTATACATCGGGGTAAGGTGTGGTTTGTTCAAATCTATGGCAATGATATCCGCCTTCATCCCGACTTTTAGAGAACCTGCAAGATTTTCCATTCCAAGGACCCGTGCGCCGTTACAGGTCGCCATATGTGTAACAGTATGCGCAGACATGACTGTTGGATCAAGGCGTTCAACCTTCTCAAGCTTGGCCGCTGTGTCCATCTCCTGTAACATGTCGAGGTTATTATTGCTGGCGCACCCGTCGGTTCCAAGACCCACGACAATGCCATGGTCTAACATGCTGGATATAGGAGCAACACCAGAGGCAAGCTTCATATTGCTTTCGGGATTATGAACAACCTTGCATCCGTTGTCTGCAAAGATTTTTATATCCTCTTCGTCCATGCAGACGCAGTGAAAGGCAAAAAATCGCTCATCAAGATAATTGATGTCTTTCAGGAAATTAGTTGCCCTTTTGCCTAATTTTCTTCTTAATTGTTTTGCTTCTCCTTTGTTTTCCAGAAAATGGGTTGCAATTGGAACATTGTACTGGTCAGCCAAAGCCTTGGCATCTATAAGAAGGGAAGAAGAGCATGTGTATAATGAGTGTGGTTCAACCATGATGTTGATCAGCGGATCATCCGCCCATTTTTCAATGAGCATTCTGGTGTATTCCAAACCTTCGGCAGGTGTTTTAATATTGGGCGACGGAAAATCAAAGAGAACCTCTCCAAGAAGGCATCGCATGCCGGCCTCTTTTGCGGCCTTTGCTGTTTCGTCTTCAAAAATGTACATGTCACAGAATGTCGTTGTTCCCGATTTAATCATTTCTGCGCATGCCAGCAGACTTCCCCAAAAGGCCAGTTCTACATTCACATTTTTAGCCTCAGCAGGAAATATGTAATTGTTCAACCAGTCCATCAGTTCAATGTCGTCCGCTATTCCCCTGAAGCAGGTCATTGCTGCATGGGTGTGACTGTTAATAAGCCCCGGCATAATAAGATGATTTGTTGCATCTATGATTTCTCTGGACATATATCTTGTCTCGATTTCCTCCAGCTTTCCCACGGCAACAATATTTTCACCGTCAATGGCAACGGCTCCGTTTTCAATTACAGTTTCATTTTCATCCATCGTAAGCGCCAGCCCGTTGGATATGATGATATCAACCTCAGTCATGTTTTTTAAAGTTCTCCTTTTCTATATATAACAATTAAGGTCTTTCAAAGAGACCTTTTTGACAGGATTAACAGGATATTCAGGATTAAAACATCAAAACTCATCCTGTAAATCCTCATCAAAATCCCTTACTTTGCGTTTAGTTTCAACTTTCCGTTCACCAAAATCAATAATTAAACCTACAGGTTTTCCTGTGGCGACAAGATAATTGACCATCTGAACTTTATGAGTGGCAATAATCCGCCTTACCGTTTTAAAAAATGATCGTGTCATCTTCTACGATGTCAGCGATAAATCCACCGACAATTTCATTGCCGTACAATAGAGTTACAGCGGTTGTGATTCTTCTTTATGATTTACCGGATAGCTTAAAGTGAAACTTTGTTTGTTGCACTTGAAACAGAATCTTGTATATCCTGTTATCCTGTCAGAATGTTTTTCAAAAGGCTAAAGTGTTACTTAATTTTAAATGTTGAATTTTCAATTAAAAACGGTTTTTTTTATTCATAATTAAAAATTATACTTAAGCCTGATCCCGCCACAGGCGGGAGGAAAAAGGGGGCGCTTTGCAAAGGTTTCAGTTGCTTTCATAGGTGGATAGAAGAGCGCGCAGAACATCCTCCTTGCCGATGATTCCAACCAACCGGGAGTCTTCGACCACGGGCAGGGTATGAAAATTTCTGTCCACCATCAGGGCTGCAACGGTTTCAGGTCCGGTGTCCGGACCGACGGTGACCGGGTCCGGTGTCATGGCTTCCGATACCGTGAGGGCGGCGATTTTACGGACCTGCTTTTCGATCTGTTTCATAGACGTCAGCCGGATGACGCTATCCAGGAAAGTAAAAACAGTGGGGATCGGCAGCTTTTTCTGCTGAGTAATAAGATCGCTTTGGCATAAGATGCCCACCAAGCGGCCGTTATCGTCTACTACCGGTGCACCGTTAATCTTGTTATCAAGCAGGATTTTGGCCGCCCTGGAAATATCCATATCCGGAGTGACAGTAATCAGGTCGGTGGTCATGATATCTCTGACAATGATCATTATTTCCTCCTGTTTCAAAGGTCTCAATCTCAACAGCCTTAATATATTTAGTGCCTGAACGAAAACCCCACTTTTTGTCATTTCGACCAAAGGGAGAAATCTTAAATTTCAATATTAACAATACGCTAAGATTTCTCGCTCCGCTCGAAATGACAGCTTCGGATAGTTTTCGTTCAGGCACTAAATATACACAATATATGTATCAGCTCAATAAATAGGGGATTACATTTTTAAAGTGTTGGTCTCGAACCACGATAAGCGTTCACCGAACATTGAAATTAGAAATTGGAAATTGGAAATTCAGCCTTCATGCTTTTGTACTGCTCGACTGAGCTCACG
>JAUWQO010000155.1 GCA_030610995.1 Desulfobacterales bacterium | reverse complement strand
GATATTTGTAGTGCTTCAATAATTAAAGAATACACCACACCCAGAGGAATTAAAAGAACTAAATGGAATAAGAAGAAGTAAAAGGAACTTTAAAGGCTAAAACCCACAACATAATCAGACTCACAACATAACGTCCCCAAGAAAACACTTTACATGATTGGCAGCGGCGCTACGAAGCCTTACGAGCTTCCTTTGTAGAGCGCCTGCCTGCTAAAATTATCGCTGAGCGATTCGGATACTCGCAAAGTTATATTCACCTTCTCAGACATCAGTTCATTCATGGCAAAATTGATTTCTCCGAACCTGTGCCGGAAGGTAAGACTGTAAGACATCGAGTCGACTCCAAGATCCGATTGAAGATCTGCAACTGGAGAGAACACCGTTTGTCCGCCGGCGAGATCACCCAACTACTATCCGAAGAAGGCGTGGAACTCTCCGTTCGCACGGTTGAACGTGTATTGGCAGAAGAAGGATTTACAAAGCTACCACGGCGTAGTCGTCTCAAGCTTGGCCTTACCGTCAAGGGTGCCAAGGTTCCGGCCGTATCAGAAGCCATTACTATAAGTGCGGTTACAGGCAAACATATTGGCTGTGAAGCCGCCGGTGTTTTTCTCTTCGCACCTTTTATTGAGAAGTTAGACATAAGCAATATTGTAAAACAAGCAGGCTTACCCGGAACAAAGATGATTCCGGCCACCAGTTACTTGCTATCATTTCTATCCCTTAAACTTATCGGCACTGAACGTTTTGCGCATATGGGCGACCATGGGTTTGATGCGGGTCTTGGTCTTTTTGCCGGGCTCAATGTCTTGCCTAAATGCACGGCCATGTCCACCTATTCATACGGGCTGGATGCAGTGCACCTTTTGCGTCTGCAAAAAGCCTTTGTGAAACAAGCCAATAAACTTCAATTATATGATAGCAGCGTTATCAATCTGGATTTTCATACTGTACCTCACTTTGGCGATGAATCGGTCTTGGAAAAACACTGGGCCGGAGCACGCAACAAAACGATGAAAGGAGCACTTACCCTATTTGCCCAAGATGCCACCTCAAAACTGATCCTGTATACAGCAGCAGACATCAATCGAGATGAGGCCGACGATCAAGTACTGAATTTTCTTTCCTTCTGGAAAGGCATTCGTCGGGGTATCAAATCCACTTTTGTTTTTGATTCTAAATTTACAACCTATGCCAATCTTTCCGCATTGAACACCCAGGGCATAAAGTTTATAACACTCAGACGCCGGGGCAAAAAACTGATAGATAAAGTCAATAAACTTAAACCCTGGAAACGCATCCATATCACTCATGCGAAAAGAAAGTACCCCAATCCACAGGTCCATGAATCATTTATAACACTAAGAGATTATGACGGCGAACTACGTCAGATAATTGTTCGGGGTAACGGCCACGAAAAGCCGGCCTTTTTGATCACCAATGATTTTGATGCTTCCTTAGAATTGCTCGTAAGCAATTACTCCCGCAGATGGCGTGTTGAAAATGTCATTTCAGAAGCAGTCAAGTTTTTCAATCTTAATGCCCTGTCTTCTCCTATCCTTGTAAAAGTTCACTTTGATGTTATTATGACCATGATAGCCGATACTTTGTACAATATGCTGGCCCAAAAGCTGCGTGGTTTTCAGGATTGCGATGCTCCCAAGATCTTCCGTCATTTCGTCAAAGGCAAGGCAGATATAACTGTAAAAAACGGAGGACTTACCGTCACATATCCACGCAGAGCACATAACCCATTACTAAGAGCTGTACCATGGCATAGGTTACCCATGTCAATTTCATGGCTTGAATCTGTGAATCTTAACCTCAAATTCAGATGAATTTTAGGCTGAAAATCTTATATCAATATGACGGTTAAAACTAGCGCGAAAATCGGTGTTGATGTTACGTTTTGCAACCGACCCACATCCTGCTGTTCGTGTTTCAATCCTCAACTACTTACCTTATTATGTCCAGTATGATTTTGATGGGGCTTGGAAACTATATTATGCGGCATTTCAAAAACCCCATAGACTGCTGTGGTCACATGGTGAACAATTCTTATATTATCAGTATCATGGTAATTTTGATAAGGTGCAGCCATACCTTGACCGAATAAAAAAAGAGGCTATTGAAACCGCCGGAGAAACTTGGGGAAGAATCTCAACGCTATCGTATTTAAGTGATTACATTTCAGATGCCCAATTATTCAACGATCTGGATTTACTAAGCAATAACAAGGCTTGGATGGGTGCAGTTCAAGTTTTCAAGGCCAATATTTCTAATGCCAATTCTCAAGAAAAATGTGAAAAAGGATTATTGTACATTATCAATAATGCTACAATAACATCGGGTTTGCTGAATGAAATTGATTCTGCCTTTGAACAATTAAATGCAGATGGCACCGATATAGTTCTTCAATTAGCTCGCAACTATATTTCAGCATTTGAAGATGTAAAAGGCATCTGTGAGCAGCATTGGTTTTATGATTGGATTTCTAAACTGTCAAATAATGCGCCGTTTTCAGCTCTTAAAGTATGTGAAAATTTATTGTCCAGAATTGAAGAATCAAAATCGCAATGTTATATCTGGCAAGGGGATGAACTGATAAGTTCTGCTATTAGAATTTTACGAGAGGCGGACTTAGTCGATGATCCTGATTTAATTTCCAGGGCTATTTTCCTCCAAGATCAACTGCTTAGGTTAAATTTAGGAGACATGTCAAAAGCCTTAGATGAAGCTGCCAGATCATAACTAAACGAAAAATAGTGCGGGGGCAATGGTTCAGTGTTTAGAAAGTAAATAAGATAACAGCATAAAAGGAGAACTCTCATGTTGACATATTTATCAAGCAGCATTTGGGCATCGTCTGCGTGGACGCTGGTCAAGACAGTTAATATGGATATTTCTCTTTGGTATAGTCTGGAATATCTGCAAATTGGGATAAGGACGCCCCGAAATTATGCGTTTCAATTATCAATCAAGTTTAAGCGATCAATTACAACTTATTGATATGATATAGTATTGAAACAATACAATAATTATATTTACTATAAAGCTCATATTCTGCATCTAATAAAAGATTTTTGAAAATACATTCTGAATGCTTTTGTTCGCATAATACGCGAATTGCAGCACACGCGATATACTCCGAAAATGGTCATGTTAGGGGTTGACGCTGGTGTAAGAATATCTTATATGAAACGTTAAATATTAAAATAAATATAAGATAATTTTATTCAGGAGGTTCTCATGAAACCCAAAAAAATGGTGGATGCGTTGTATCAAAGGATTGTCGAAGCCAGAGAATTGGCGGGCTTTTCCATTACTGAGGCAGCGCAAAAACTGGGATTCAAAAATTATCAGACCTTGTCATCAATAGAAAAAGGGGTGAGAAACATCACTGCTGGCGAACTGATCGAAATAGCCCGTTTGTATGGTAGAAGTCTGGATTATTTTTTTGAACCGACAGTTACTCCTGAACCGACACCCTTATGGAGAAAAACAGAAACAAGGGATGTGACTAAAGAGCAACGATTATTTCTTTCCTTTCTTGAACGATACAGTACCTTAGAAAAACTCCTCGGTCTGAAGCAGAGCTGGACGGAAATTCGATCACCCTTTGGCCGTGATGATTTTGCGAGCGATGGTTTTGCAATGGCGGATAAACTTGGCACCCACATTCACAAAATACTGGACATGGGTTCACGGCCTGCCTCGAATCTACTTAATGTGCTCGAAAACAATCTTCGTTTCAAAATTCTGCATTTGCCTCTGGAGAACGGCCTTTCAGGCGCCAGTATTGTGGACAACGCCTTAGGTGTTGGTATCCTCATTAATCTAAATGATGCGCCATGGAGGAGAAATTTTGATCTGGCTCATGAATTGTTTCATATAATAACCTGGAATGTCTTTTCTCTTAAAGAGATTGGTGATGGTACGAAAAAGACCAGGCCGGAAAAATATGCTGACATCTTTGCGTCAAGCCTGCTTCTTCCGGAAATTCATCTTATGGAGACGCTCAAAGAAATTGTCCTGAATAGTGAAATCAAAAAAGTGGATATCATAGAAATTGCCAGGGATTTTGGTGTGTCCACGGAAGCGATCTCATGGAGGCTTGTGAATCTAAAAAAACTCAAGACAGCACAAGTGAAAAAAATTCTTGGCGATCCCAGGTTCAGAGAGCTCGACCGCACGATACGTAGAGGTTTGTATAAAAAATTTGAGCCTTCTAAGTTTCCCTCTCGTTATATATCTCTTGCATGCAGATGCCTTATGGAAGGCAAAATATCGCGCGGCACTTTTGCGGAATATCTCGAAATCGACAGGGCTGAAGTAGATGACCATCTTGCCGAAACAGGATTTGTGGAAGAGAACTATGAAAAAATTGCTGTTGCTTGACGCCGATGTGATCATGGATCTTCATACTCTCGGCTTGTTTGAAAAATTCATAAAAGATTACGAAGTGTCTGTGACCAGGACAGTTCTTGGCGAGACAAAGTATTATAAAAAAGATGGACAGCGCCAAGAGATATACATTAGAGATACAGTTACAATCATAGACGATGTTGATATTGACAGCTTGATGCATGTGCGGAATGAAGCGAAAGAAGCACGACTTGGTATTGATCCTGGTGAACTGGAGTCGATTGCATACATGAGAAACGCAATAAAAGATGTAATATTTTGTACTTGTGATGCAGCAGCAATAAAGCTGATTGCATATATGGAGCTCGATAACCGATCAATCAGCGTTGAAAAAGCCTTGCGCGATAGCGGGTACAGAAGAAGAAATCTCTATCCGAGGCATTATCAGAAAACATATGAAAGGCATATTAAAGAAGGGAAGGTTCTAAGAGTTCAATTTAAAAAACTGACATAAGAGTTCCTTCAAGAAAAGGGGGGGGCAGTGACGAAGAAAATTTCAGACATTCCTGTATTAGACCGACCCCGTGAAAAACTGCAAAAGAAAGGAGCGGAAGCGCTATCTGATCTTGAACTGATGGCTATTCTTGTTGGGAAAGGAACTGAAGGACATGAAGTTATGTCCGTAGCGAAACGCATTTTGCAGATATTGGATTCTGGTGATGAAAAACCAAATCTTAAAGAACTTCAGAAAATTGAAGGGGTGGGGCCGGCCAAGGCGACATTGATAGCCGCCGCGTTGGAATTCTCCCGTCGGCGTATTCGTCCGGAAGGTTTAAAGATATCTTTTCCTCCCGATGTGCTTCCGTTGATTCGTCATTATGCCGATCGCAAGCAGGAACATTTCCTGTGCATTTCTATCAATGGCGCTAATGAAGTTATCACAAGTCGTGTTGTTTCAGTTGGTCTTGTCAATAAAACACAGGTTCATCCCAGAGAAGTTTTTGCCGATCCTATTACCGACCGTGCATCAGCAATCATTGTAGCCCACAATCATCCATCAGGTGGTTTAACACCGAGTAAAGAAGACATCGAAGTTACCAAACAGTTAAAATCCGCCGGTGAAACCTTGGGAATTAAACTTCTCGATCACATAATTTTCAATCATAAAAGCTATTACAGCTTTTTGGAACATGGCGAAATATGAAAAAAATGGGGCCAGGTCTATGGTTGACCCTTGCTCAAGGCACTTGGGTCCTTGATATGTTGGTTAATTACTTTGCAATAAATTTATTTTCCTTTGGGCGCTTTCGTGACGCTCCTGTCTTTACAATAGATTGTATTCGATATGTCAATATATGAAAGAGCGGAATTTCCCCTAAATCGAATGACAGATATTAATCTTCTAAAGATATTAAAAGAGACCCTATTGGCGAGTCTATCAACTAAAGTGAATTTGGAGTGCACATGAAATTCACCGAAGAACGCTTAGAACAGGCGATCATCGAACTTCTTGAAGAAGAAGATTGTCCCCGTGTTCTTGGCCGGGATATTGCCCGCGACTCCGCCGAAGTTCTTATCAAGGAAGACCTGAAAACCTTTCTAACCCGGCAGTACGCCATTGACAATATTACCTCCGGCGAAATCAAATCCATCATCCGCAAGATGGAGGTGTTTGCCGCCTCCGAACTGTACGCCAGCAACAAGGCCATCTTTGAATTTCCTGGAGAGAGAAATGAACAATACCTCTGAAATCCTCATATACAAGAATCCCGTTGGCGATATAAAAATAGATGTCCGTCTGGAAGAGGAAACCGTCTGGCTGACGCAAAAACTGATGGCGCAGCTCTTTCAGGTGAAACCGCAGAATATCACCATGCACCTGAAAAATATCTATTTGGAAGGCGAATTGAACGAAGAGGCAACTTGTAAGGAATTCTTACAAGTTCAAACTGAAGGGAGCCGTAAAGTTGAGCGTAAACAGAAATTTTACAATCTTGATGCAATTATCTCCGTCGGCTACC
>JAUWQO010000015.1 GCA_030610995.1 Desulfobacterales bacterium | reverse complement strand
TTATATTGTTCTCCGCAGCTCAGACATCTAACCAGTTTCATGTTTCCATGTAATTCAAAAACCTTATCAGGAGAATTTCCCGCCTTCTGGTGAAGATCGTCTATGTTCTGCGTAATAACGCAATCAAGCTTGCCTGTCTTTTCCAATTCTGCAATAGCATAGTGAGCCTGATTCGGCCTGACGTTTGAAAAAAGGCCTCCTTTAACGAGAATCTTCCATTGTTTTTTTCTTGTCTCTTCACTGCTTAAGAATTTTTGTATGGTAAAATCATCAGGATCAAATTTAGTCCAGATTCCTCCAGGGCTGCGAAAATCCGGAATTCCTGATTCCGTGCTGACACCTGCTCCGGTAAAAACAACGATCCGGTCAGAGGCGGAAATCATTTCTGCTACTGCTCTGATTTTTGCATCCAACAGGCAAGAATCATTCACTTTTTAGCCTTCCAATCGGCATGATATAGAGCGGACGCTCATCCGCCATTGCATGGATGACCGTTTTAACCTGGTCGTCATAAAAGGCGCCGATGGTTAATGCCCCAAGACCCAATGAAACAACTTGCAAGCAGACATTTTGGGACGCATGCCCAACTTCCATATAAACATACTGCATGCCCCTATTCCCATACTTTCCGGTGATACGTTCATATACGGCGCAAAACACCATAACAAGAGGCGCTTCCATTACTGAAGATTGATTTAAAGCGGCACTGCACAATTGCGCTCGCCGGTCTCCCTCTAAAATCTTGAACAATTCATGTCTGTGGGGCCTGTATTTATAAATACCTGCGGGAAGGTCCTGCACCCTGCCGGCGAGAATGTATACTTCCAGCGGATAAAGCGCTCCGGCGGAAGGCGCTGTTCTAAAACCTTTCGAATCTGTTATGCCCTGCGCAGACCACAAAAGCTGCGAGACTTCGGCAAGCGTTAAAGCTTCTGCAGCATAGCTTCGCACAGACCGTCTTTTCAACAAAGCTGTCTCAACCGGAATATTGCCGTCAAACCGTGGGGCAGGCAGCTTTACGATTTCTTTGGATTTGTCAATAGTCATGGCTTCACCCATTGCCAAAGGAAAGCATGTGATGTTTAATAAAAAAATTATTTCATAAATCACAGCAAGTATAAAGTATCTTTTCATTGTTGACATCCTGAGGCTATTTGCGAAGATGAGAAATAAAATCTTTAATTTTCCGGGCCAGCGGCTTTTTGATACAAACTTTCAAATAAAGATCCCCGGGCTTTCCCCCGCCTTTTCCATCCTCACCCATTCCGGCCAGTCTGATTCGCTGCCCTTCTCTAACTCCCGGTGGAATTTTGACAACCAGCTTCTTGGACTTTTTCCTTAAGAAATATGCATACGGACCACCTTGTTGAGCCTTTAGCGGGTCCAGATGAATAATATCGTTGATGTCGGCCCCGTTTTCCGGCAATTCAACACCAGCGATTTTTTTAAAAGCATATTGGTAGAGTTTGCCAAAGGGTCCCTGCAATGGAAATTGCATTTGATTATGTTTTCCCCTCCCCAAACCCCTGGAAAAAACAAACCCGCTGACCGTAAACCCCGGTTTTTTAAATTCAAAGGTACGGTATCCCTGACCGTAAAATTGCCTGAATATTTCGTCATAATGCCTGAATCCAAACGCCCTGGCCATTTCTTCAAAAATTTGATTTATATCCGAACCGCTGAAGATATCCTGTTCAGAATAATTTGTTCTAAACTGACTGTAAGCAGAAGATCCGAACCGCTGTCTCAACATATCATATTCACCTCTTTTTTCCGGGTCTGAGAGAACAGCATAGGCTTCGTTAACGCGTTTCATTTTTTCAGCGGTTTCCGGATGGTCCTTGTTTCGATCCGGGTGATATTTAAAGGCCAGTTTCCGGTAAGCTTCTTTGATTTGCTTCTGGCCGGCATCCTTGTCTAAACCCAGTATCTGATAATAATCGTTTTGTTCCATAATATTATATCATCAATACCTTCCATCTTCTTCACGCCCTGTTCAATTGTAACGTTTTTCCATTGTTTGTTTCTTAATACTGCTGTTTTGCGGTTCAGTCAAGCAGGCCGAACTTGTAAAAAGTCGAAAATCGAGTCACTCCCGCGAAGGCTGGAGTCCATAACATTCTGTAATTACTGGATAGCGCTAATGCTTCACTACGTGCCCCGCCTTCGCGGGAATGACGGTTAAGGGGTATGTTGGACTTTTTACGAAACCATCAAGCAGGCTCAAGATAAACAGGAGGTGGTTGAGCAAAGAATACTTGAATTGCCCGGCTCTTAGTGCTATTTTTTACCGAGCCCTAAGTCCCTAAGTCCGGCATGACCGAGAATGAGATAAAATTATTAAAAAAACAATGACGTGTCGCAGCAGCAGCACGCAAAACTGTCTAAAAAAATGGACGTTTTATTAACCCAATTTACGAAGTCTGAATGTATGGACCCACAAATATTAAGTGAATATTTCAAAAAATGTTTTCTTGCCGTAGATGGCCTGTGGTTTATGATGTTAGAGAAAACAGACTCATTTGACAAGGCCCTTGAGATTGATGGCAGAGTATGGGAAATACTGCCAAAGATACAAGCCAGGAAGATAAAAGAGTTATTAAGGCTGGAAACCGCCTCCGAGGAGGATCTGCTGAGCGCCCTTAAGTTCATAGTAATTTAACAAGTGAACATCGAACATCGAACATCGAACGTCCAACATCGAATGGTGAATGGAAAAGATAAAGAAACAGATGTTGATAGTGTCGTAAAGCGTCAAGTAATGCGTTTTTTCGTCGTTCCGGCCCCGCATCAAGTGCGGGATAAACTTCAGCCGGAATCCAGTATTTTCAAGTAGTTACAACTCCTCTGGACTCCGGTTTTCGCCGGAGTGACGACTTTCAAATAACTAAATCATAACCTTTTGATATCGTTGACAAATTAGGGTAGGGGAGGTTATAACCTCCCCGATATGGTCGACTAAAGTCGCCCCTATCCGAACTTGTTCTGTGAGATATCACCCATTTTTTCAATAACTATTTGATTTGTTTTACGAAAAAATGGGATTTCCTATACTATCAAGTTGTTTTCGTCTGCAGCGCCGCGAAGCGGCATAACTTAGCTTTTTACGAGATCATCTGATGTTCAATATTCGCCTATTTAACATTCGTTATTTCATTCGACGTTGGACGTTGAACGTTCGATGTTCAACGTTCATCTTTTAAGCCCGCCCGTAGGGCGCTAAGTTCTGTCGAGTATGGTGTCTTTGCCAGAGAATTTATGGAAGATATGGATTTTGAGGTAATATCGCGGCAATGTTCTGGAGACGAAGTTTGTTTATTTGTGTTGGGAAAATGCTTGACTTAAAAGCAAGAAATTGACTATATTTTTAATTCAAAGTGAAATTATTATGTTTATTCAGAGAGTATTATATTACCGCCCATTCGCTCCGCTCATTAGGCACAGAGTACGCAGAGGATTTCATCTAAACCCAAGCTCTTCGGGCAGATCACGCTAACTTTGACAAACTAAGATATTCAGATAATTGGGGCGGCCTCATATTATAGCTTTCTATAATACCATCACATGAAGCGAAGCTTCTGAAGCTTTCTGTTTACCGTCCTCTCAACGGTAAACAGAAAAATAAAATTCTCTTTGCGTTCTTTGCGGCTTTGCGGTGAATAAATTCTTTGAGTTAGAAGTGTACCCCCTGAATAATTACAAATTATTAATAAAACAGAACAAATTTATTAAAAAGGTGTTTCGATGAACAGGCTGGACTTAATTAATGTGCTTAAGGATAAAACCGGCATAAGCAGAATAGATGTTAAAAAGATCATTGATACATTTTTTGGCACAATAACAAAAACCCTTTCCAGGGGCGAGCGCGCTGAAATCAGGGGCTTTGGAAGTTTTACGGTTAAAAAATATAAGCCATATACAGGTCGAAATCCAAAAACCGGCAAACAGATTAAGGTGTATTCCAAGAAACTGCCGTTTTTCAAAGTAGGTAAGGAGTTAAAAGATAAGGTCGACAATTAACAATAATGGGCGATTAACTCAGTGGGAGAGTGCTACCTTCACACGGTAGAAGTCACTGGTTCAAATCCAGTATCGCCTACCATGCATATCAAGGGTTTACAGCTATATGAAGCTGTAAGCTCTTTTTTTATGCCCTTTTGTGGCAGGCGTTCGTTGTAAATGGCTTGTTGACGTGAATATGCAATGTTCATTAAAATAGTATTTTTTAAAGTTGTGACCATTTTGTGACCGGTTGCTCAAAAAATAGCTTTTTCCAACCTGACAGCCGCTTCCTGATTTTCGGATTTCATCAAATGCGCATATACGTTCAAGGTTACACTCGGGGTCGAATGTCCAAGCTGACTTTGAATGTATTTGATGTTTTCCCCCTGCTCAATCAAAAGGCTTGCATAGGTATGACGTAAATCGTGAAAACGAATTTTTCTTACGCCTGACTTTTTCAAGGCATGCTTGAAATACCTATGTCTCATATTGGTATGATTGATCGGCTGCGCTGACTCATTCGGAAAGATAAGGTTCAGTCTGCTCGGCATACAGGCAAGCTTCCATTTCTTAAGCTCCGCCATCATTCCAGGCCCCAGGTCAATTCTCCGCTTTGAAGCTGCTGTTTTAACGTCATACCATGCCTGATTGTTGAAAGTCCGTTCAATGCGTATCTGACTTGCTTCCCAGTCGATATCTGACCACTTCAAGCCTAAAAGCTCCCCTTGCCTTGCTCCGCTCATAATTGCCAGCCGGAAAAGAGTATGGTATTTTTTATCAGTTACGGCATCCAGGAAGGCTTTTATTTCATCCGGCGTTAAGACCTTGATCTTTTGTTCCTCAACCGCCCCCTGATTCTTTGGCCTTTCCGCATCTCTCACAGGACTGTGGTCAAGGTATTTGTGACGTACCGCATAAGACATAATCTGACCAAGCGTCACCAGGACCTTGCGCAAAGTGGATATGTTCATGTTTGCCTGTTGCCGCCTGGTTATCCATTTTTCAATAACAGCCGTTGTGATCAAGTTGACTCTCAAGCTGTTAAGCTCTTCAAAGTGGGTTCGTGTGTGACCTTCCAAGCAGGACCATGTTGACGCCCTGATATTCAGTTTCTTAAATTCAAGCCAGTCCTTCGCAACCTCGGAAAACAAAGGAATCCTTTCTTCAGGCAGGTATAAGCCCTTGGCAAGCTGTATTTCGATATCTCTTAATATCTCCCTTGCCCTTGCCTTCGTAATGCCCGCTTTTAACGTCTTGCGCTTCCTGTTGCCATGGTTGTCGTAGAAGTCTATAACGTACCGGTCACGTCTTTTTGTTACACATGCCATAAAGCCCCTCGCTTTCCCCTGAAAGTATACTCACGGGCAGGTGGCCAGGGTCACCACTTTTTAGCTTGCATTGCCTATCCCGTGGAGTCTCCATTTATGCCCTTTTTGCTCTGAAGTAATGCTAATCTTTTACGGGTTTCACAAGGAAAAACCGCTTTAAAACCTTGAATATCCATATCAACTTCCAGGTCAATTGAATGCTCAAGTATAAGTTGATTGTTAAGCATTTCAAATACTTCAATAGCATTAAATCCTTTACCTAATTTTCTCTCCTGTTCTTCAAAATATTCAAAATCGTGACATTCTCCATCGTTTTCTATTTCTATATCAACTTCCAACCATTTCCGTAGCTCTTTAAATGTAAACATACAACCGTAACCAAGTTCTTTAAATCTATATCTTACCTTTTCAACTGCAAGCTCAAAATTCATAAAAGCCCCTCGCTTTCCCCCTTGTGGTTAGCCCAGGAATCCGGCCAGGGTTGCCGGTGTTCGGTTGCGGGTGCCTGGCCTGGGCTTTGGTTAATGGTTTGACTATGCCTTAACATGAGAACGTCGCTCTCAGGCGCTTTCAGCGCCTCGGTTTATGGATTTCTTCAATAATCGGCTTTGTTAAGGCTTCCGGCATGCCAAACGCTTCTTTTAGGAACTTAACCGGGTCATAAGCCTGTGGGTCTGATTCCATCCATTTTGGAAGGTCTTTGCCTTCAAGCTCCTTTGCTCGGATATCATAAACCAGGGATAAGGCATCGTGTCCCTCATAATATTCTAATCGAACTGCGCTTCCCTCATGCTCTGTGATAACGCAAAAGGCAGGCCGATCAGCCATGAAGGTTTTTTCATCAACCCTCATTTTTCGATCACCCAAAATGCTTTGAAACAAGGTCCGGGTTTCTTCAGGATTGTCAAAATCATTCCAGGTCAGAATGTTTCCGTCATCTTGCAGGCTGCAGCTTAATTTTTTTACAGCTTCAATTTGTTTTGCTGTCTCAATAGAATCCACAACTTGCTCACCATCCGCTCCGATAAAATAAATAGCCATGCCATACCCCCTTAAAAATAAAAATGCCCGAGACGTCCCAGGCTCCCAAAGAAAGCCCCCCGGCCCTCACGAGTCCGGGTGTCTCAGGCATATTGATTATTAATTTTTTCATGTCTTTGGGTTTTGGGAATTTAGTTTTAATGACTAAAATAAATTATATGTTTACATATAATACCATTATGTTTATAATGCAAGAAAAAGTTGCAAAATAACCCAAAAAAAATTATACAGGAGATATGAAAGTGGCCGTAAATATTAGAATGCCAAAAGAGATGAAAGAGACGCTTGACAGAATTGCCGCCCGTGAATTTCGATCTCTCAATAGTCTAATCTTGCAATTCTTAAATGATCAGCTTAAAGCAAAGAATATCGACTGGCGCAAAGAGAAGGCCGAATAAAGCCCTACTCAGGTTTGTATTTATCCATGAAGTCTTTCAAGGCTTTCTCGGAAATCCGAACTCCACGCGGCCCTATCCGGATTATTGACAGTTTCTCTTCCTCAATAAGATTGTATATTCTTTGAGGGGTGCAACCTAAGCGCTTTGCAACCTGTCTCACGCGCAACAAAGGCCATTTTTCCACATTAAGCCCTCAAAGAAAGGGCTTGTCTGTGGCAGGCAAGCCCTGTAATGGATTGTTAAGCCGACAAACCGATCAATCGCCCAACTTCGGCCTCAATTTTTTCAACTATGGATGGTGGATTCTGATCAGCCATGTCCGGCTCGGCAAGCAGTTTTTTGAGCTTTTCCGACTCATCTCCAAGCCGGCTCAATAATAAATTCAAGCCGGGCTCCTTTCCGGCGTCTTTGGCTATTATTTGTTTAATAAAAAGCCGATCATCTGCATCCATAGTCACAAAATTGATATCTCGCAAAGGTCCGGGCACCCAGTGGCCCGCCGGCGTGCATGTCAACGGCTCTCCCAAAATTTTATTAAGAATAACTTGCACTTTGGCCACAGCCTTGCAAAACTCTTTTTGCAGCTCTCGTTTACGGGCTTGCAGCGTTTCGGTTTCAGCTTCGATTGCCTGTTGTCTTGCTGTAGCTTCAATCGGTAAGCGCTCGACCAGACGATCTTTGATCTGCTTCAGTCCGTGAAGGCAGGCTGAATGTCGAATTTTTGCCCGCTCAAAAGCTGTCTGTGCGTCCTTAACCTGTTTTTTTTCCTTTGAACTATCAAGGCAATCCTTTTGAATATCCAACAATGCCTCATAAAAATGATCATGTTCGGTTTTAAGGCTTTTTTCCGCCGCCGAAGCCAAAAGGTAAGCCTTGGCAAGTTCTGGACATGTTGCTTGTGGGTCTTTTAGAATCTCAAACATTTTTGCTTCTCCTTTCGGCTCGATCTGCCGCGGCCCGCTCCGTTGCATTCTTGATAAGAAGATTCTCTTCAGAACTCGACGCAAGAGGTATGATTTCTCCGGCCCTTCGCTCTGCATCAGCAAGCAAAGGATTTAGTTCACCTTTTGACATCCGCTGGGTTTCTTTCAGCTCTTCATGAAGCAAATCCGATTTCGCCGCATCGACTGCTTTTTGGATTTCAGATTCTGTCAAATTCCCGCGTCCAGCGGCATCCCGGACTATTGCTTCAATACCGTCAATTTTAGCCGCAAACTCAGGATGTTTTGCCCGTGCTTCTGCCTTTGTCAGTGGTTTAGAATCTTCCGCCTTTTTAACTTGGGACAAGACTTCGTTTTCGTGCGCTTTAACAGCTATAGGAGAGGGCTCTGAAGCATCTGCCGCTCTTCGCTCAACCATATCAAGTTTCTCCCACAAAGACATCGAAGCAATTTCGGGAAAGCCGCTGTGTTTGCAAAGTGCCGAAATTCTTTCAGGAATTGTCTGCTTTTTGCTCTCAGGGCCGTACAGACCAAATTTTTTTTCAAAATCTGTTATTCGACCGGGTAAAGGCCCTGTAAACTTCTGTTTTGGTATCATTTGATTTTTTCCTTTCAATAAAATTGGTTAAAAGTTATTTCGATAAAGATTCCAATGCCTGCCGGATCTCTTTGTCCAGGATCTTCTCAATCTCGGCTTCTGTTTTCGTGGCTGCTAATACAGCGGACACACGACTTGGAATGTTTTGCAGTGCATCTCTCACAGCTCGGCCCATCTCGAAGGCATCTTTTTCGACACTGGCCTTGGAAATTAACTCTCCCCGATCAATCGAAAGTTGCAATTTTTCGCGCAAACCCTTGGAGCTCCAATAAATCTTTTTAGAATCCTCAAGGGATTGAACATTCGCAAACTTGCCAGGCATAATGTGTTTTTGCCACCACTGAAAAACTTTTTTTAAATCCCAAGACCCCCTTTTTTTCTGTGAAAGACCTCTTTTTCGCCAGTTTGAAAGCGTTCGGCTTGAAATATCGAACAATTCGATCAAATCTTTAGATTTTATAACCATATTTTTTCACCTCCCTTTGTGAATTTGAACCCGTTTACAAGGTCTGTGTCTACACGAATAAAGCGCCTTTTGTATCCGTACCTTAGCAAACCCTTAGCCAGTACCTTTTTATGTCAACCAATCCCTCTAATCCTCACATGCTCAAGGGTTTGTGTGCAGCGGTATATGACTTTTTCCCCGCCGCCGCTGCACACCCGGCAGCAACCCGGTTCAAGGAGTTGGCGGGGGGAACTGGTAAGCGTTGCCATAAACTTTTCGCCGGGCCTGTGCGCTTGCTTTCAACGGCCCTACATGGATATCCACATAGTCGTAAACCTTTGGCCTTGCCTTGCCTTTCGCTGGTCTTAATACTCTGCCAAGGTATTGAAGAACCCGGCCATCAAAACGAATAGGCGTTGCTAAAAACAGCGTTGACAAGCCTTTACAGTCGAAGCCCTCGCCGATTAACTGCCCTGTGGCAACCAACACTTTAACTTTGCCGGAATTTAACCTGTCAACAATGTTCTGTCTTTCCCTGTCAGGCGTATCGCCAGTAAGAAGCTCCGACTTTCTTTTAAATTCCTGGTTTAACAAACTCTGTATGGCACCACAGTGTGCTTTCCTATCCGACAGTACAAGGCATATACCCTTGCGCTTTCGTGCCTCAACGGCCACGTCACGAGCTATCAGCCGGTTTCTTTCAACATCTTGCGTAAGATCTGAAAGCATTTTGCAGTATCTTCTTGAAGGGTCAATGGCAGTTGTGAAGTTTGTTTCCCTGATAACAATGTCAGCCGACAAAATATCCCCGTTCTCAATCAAATCGGCCTTATCGACTTCATGGACAACATCCCCTATATGCCAATGTATCAGCTTTGAAAGCTTATCCCTACGCCAGGGCGTGGCGCTCAAGCCCAGCATGTACTTACTATCAAAGGCAGTGACAGCTTCAGTAAAGGTTCTGGAAGGGGTTCTGTGGCATTCGTCAACTATCAGGTGGCCGATATAAGAAAAGACCTCATCAGCGCATTTGTATAAAGTCTGAACCATAGCAACCGTGATCAGCTTGCCGATGGTCTTTTTGCCGTTGCCGATAACGCCGATCTTATTTCTTGGAATGTTTAAGAAAGAGACTATCCGGTCAATCCACTGATTAAGAAGTTCTTTCGTATGAACCACAATCAAGGCAGGTTTCTTGCGCTCTGATATTATGTATAATGCCATAACGGTTTTACCGCTGCCGGTGGCCGATGATAAAACCCCAAAATCCCTTTTAAGGACGTCATCGACTGCCTTTTCCTGGAAGGGTCGTAGGCGGCCTTTGAATTTGAAGTCCACTTCGGCAAGGGTGCGCCTTTGGTCGTCAATCCGGTACGGGACATCAAGCTTGCGTGCCATGCCTATAAGCTGTCTCGAAAATCCCCTGGGAACGATAAGACCGTTGTCTGTTCGTTCATAAAACCTAAGTTCTCTTTTTGTATCCCGCTGCCAACGTTTCATGTACTTGTTTTCAAGCCACTTAGGATTTTTAAGGGTCAGCCGTTGCTTTAAGGCTTTTTGAAATAATACAGGCGCCCCTTGTATACTTAATTTGTTGCCAATAATGATGTTCATGTTGCGCCTTTCTCGAAGCTCAAATTTTCGAACGTCGCTATTTTTTCATGCCAAAGCAGCTTTATATTTCCGACAGGTCCGTTACGTTGTTTGGCAATATTAATTTCGGCATGTCCTTCAAATTCCTCCTTGTCCTCATAAACAACCGGGCGGTAAAGAAAGGCCACTAAGTCCGCGTCCTGCTCAATGCAGCCGGAATCTCGTAAATCAGAGAGCCGGGGCCGCTTGTAAGGATTTTGCCGCTGCTCGAGCGCCCTGTTTAGTTGCGATAACAAGATGATCGGAAGATTAAACTCCTTTGCCGCCGCTTTTAGCCCTGCGGTGATGGATGCGATCTCTCTGTCTCGTGTTTGTGAATTGTCACCGCGGATTAGCTGTAAGTAATCAATGATTATCAACTCAACACCTTTTGTCTTTCTTAACTTCCAGGCCCGCCGTCGAATTTCTGAATAGTGAAGCGCTGGACTGTCGTCGATAAAAACCGGCAGTTCATACAATTTTATTTGAGCCCTGTTTATCTCCCGCCAGTCATCCGATTCAAATTTGCCGGACCTGAATTTTTGAGAATTAACGCCGCTTTCGCTGGCAATTTGGCGGTCAAAAAGCTGTGAGCGTGACATTTCGAGGCTAAAGAAGGCAACTGGAAAGCCTTTCCTTCCGACATTGGCCGCTATATTCAGCGCAAGGGCTGTCTTACCCTGACTTGGCCGCGCTGCCAAAACAATAAGGTCGGTCTTTTGGAATCCACAAGTTATATGATCGAGCAGGTAAAAGCCTGAAGAAATGCCGGAGATGCTTCCTTTACGACTCGCGAGTTCCTCATAACGTTCCGTTGCTTCCTCTGCCAGCTCTGAAAATGAAACAATTGAATCAAGCCCAATTTCCCCTTTTTCGATGTTCTGTAAATTTTCCCGCGCTAAATCTAACAACTTTTCCGGTTCTGCTGATTCGTCAAAACACAACTGCATAGTGTCGTGTGATTGCTTAATTATTGCCCGTAAAAGAGCCTTGTCTTTTATTTTCTGAGCATAAAATTTGATATTTGAGGCTATAGGCACATTGTCAACCAGGCTCGCAAGATATGACGCCCCGCCCACACCTTCCAACTTCCCTGCCTTTTTCAGGGCATCGGCAGTAAGGGGAAGGTCAACCTCGACTCCCTGCTTTACGAGATCGCAAACAGTTGAAAAGATTTGTTGATGGGCGGTTTTATAGAAATCCTTTGGTTGAAGATAATTAATAACCTCGTTACCATTCCCCAATAAGCACGATGCTAAAATGCTTTCTTCGAGTTCGAGAGCCTGAGGCAAGATCTTTAACAGAGGGTCAATTTTCATATAGAGCCTCCACGTTTTCCGGTGTTATTTCTTTGGGGAGCGACTGGTTGGACGCTTCAAGCTTTGGTTGGTTTTTCTTTTGGTTACGAATTATGCCCATCAAATACGACTCAGCTTTGCCCTGGGCAGCATAATCCTTTTCAAGATACGTCCTGATACCGGTCTCAACCTGCTGTACTGGAAACCGCTCCCATTTCTGTAGTTGAGCGAGCAAAACCGAATCTGCAACTTTGTTTGATTTTCTACAGGAAGCAATAGCTCGAAATACATGGTCAATTAATTCCTGGTTGTATCTTTCTTTTAAAGAAAAAAAAGCAGGGGGTTCTTCTTTCTTTCCTCCCTTCTTTCTTGGTATTAGCACATCATTAGCACCTTCATTGGCACCTTCATTGGCACCTTCGTAGTTTTTAGAGTTTTGATAATAACTATAATTTAAGATAGTTATAACCATTCCGTGTAGCACCTTCATTAGCACCATCGCGCCGACCTTCGTAAGGTACTTCGTAACTCCTTCAAGTTCCCTTTTTGTTGGCCTTACGGTTCGATAGCCGACCTTGTGTGCGAGCGCCTTACTCATACGCTGGTATGATGTAAAAAATTGACCACGTTTAAGGTCGCCGTGATCTTTGAAGCTTGCCTGCAACAGCATCCATGTCCAAGCCTTGATAAAAAGCGGTGGTTTTGTCAGGATTCCGCTGCGCAATAATTTTCTGGAAAGCAGGATAAAGCCACCTTGTATTTTTCCGCGGTTCATAGCTGATGCTCCCGATAGTCGTTAAAACGGGCCTCCATCAGCGCAGCAAGCTCCTCTTCACTTGTCTTTACCTCACCTTTTTTGTCGGCAAGTTTAGCCAATAGAAGAAAGAGGTTCGCCGCTTCAGGGCTCTGCCGGAAGAGCTTGTCATATTTTTTCTTAAATCTCCGGTTTGGATTGAAAGTCACCGCCGGCTCTCCTCTGATAAGCTGCACATCCCGCGAATTGAGGCGTATTCCAAATGAATCGCAGACAAGAATATCATCGCTGCTATTTGGATTTTGAAATTCTCTCACACTGCCTCGATCTGCCTACCAATACATCCAAATTTTTCAACCTTTCTCGAAGCAATGCCACGGCGAAAGCACAAGACTGAACAGCATACCTTCGGTGAAGAAGTTTGATATGAGATACGATCGTCCGGCGCCGCAAATCAAACTCAGAACATCGTGGGATAGACTGATTTGTGTTAAACGTTTTCAGATATCCGTAAATTTCACTTGACCCCAGCGGGAAAGCATGATAATTTTCATTCCTAATAATCCTTTTTTTACCCCTGGTCATTGCCGTGCCCAGGGGTTTTGTTTTTTGAAAGTCAATTCGCTTGCTGCTCTAACCATGAAAGCACCTCGTTTTTTTTAAATCGTATGTACTTACCAACGCGAACTGTTGGTATCGTATTTTCTCCTTTGAGCCTCGTTTGACCATAGATCCAGCTCAAAGGAGTTCTCAAAATTTCAGCCATCTCTCTGGGTGTTAAAAGTTCGTTCATCATGATAAAAGTCTCCCTATTAAAAAAAAGTTAAAAATACCTTTGTGTAAAACCAAAAAAAAAGGCCATACTCATAAGAGCATGGCCAAACAATAATTATTAAAATACTACAAGTCTAAGGACTTATGATGCGTATAATCTGTCCTTAATCCTTCCGCCCTGGCAATAAGCCTTTCCAGCCGTGAGCTTGTCCTTGGTATTCAAGTCTATCCTTATATTTTTTTATTTGTCGTTCTAGTAATTTTATGCATCCGTTTTCACTTTGGATTCCATGTTTCTTAGTTAATAAAGTTATTGCTTCTCGTTTTTCCATGGGATGTTTGGGCTTAAAAGTATTTACATCAAACGTGCCTAAAGTTAGCTCCATATATTCCCACAACATGTTTCCTTTATCATAAGTATGTTGACGTTTGCCGGTAGTCAAACCTAAGATTCTCCCGACCTCACGTAAACCTTTATCCTGACGCTCCGCTGATTGATACGCCTTGTGAGCATCATTTATAATGTTTAACAATTCTTTATTGATCTTTTCGGCCTCCAGTCCCTTCTTTAAAAAACCAATTATCTGACTCAATTCACCAATGGTTATTTTGACTTCTGAATTTAAAAAAAGTTTTTGTTTTTCTTCTGCGGAAGATTGCGCAAAGGTTGTGACGAGTTTTGTTGCTTCTGATAAAAGGAAGGATTCAAGTTTATTTATCAAAAGTTCGGGGGAAATCTCATCGAGTGACTTGCATATTTTTTCCAAGTCCATTTTGTCCGCCTCCTGAAACGACCCTGTAATTTATTTGGGGGATAGCAGTCCAGGAAAACCGCCTTGTCAATTCCAGTGATCAGCCGGAATCTATCCCCCAAAAACTGGTATAAAATTGTGACCAAATTGTGACCATAACCTAAAAAAACATGGTAAAAAACGATAAAACAAGGTATAAGGTCAAATCGAGTTTCTTATATATTCTTATACGTTATTATACAATAGTAAATATTTGTAATGATATCAACCACATTCACACGGTAGAAGTCACTGGTTCAAATCCAGTATCGCCTACCACCTGTAAGAAATATAAGGGGTTACGGTTTTTATTAACCGTAACCCCTTTTTTGTTGGAAAAGAGAAAACGTAAAACAATAATGCACTTGCCTTGGGATGGCAATCCATGCTAAGAGTCTGCCATGAAACAACTATTACATTCATGCATCTCAGCTTCAGGCCATCTTTGACCGATCCTCATTCGCAAAATCCTCAAAACAGCTCGCTATAGCGCTGTAGCTTCACTTCGTGTCCTGCGGCTTCGCTCAATCAGATCAACCAAATCTAACCTAAATCTGAGCGCCTTACTGCAACACTTGTTTCATGGCAGACCCTAAGTTTTTGAATTAGTGCGGGATTACTTACAGGGAGGAGAACAATTGATAGCAAAAATCTTAAGCAGCGCTGTTATCGGTATAGATGCTTATCTGGTGGAAGTGGAAGTGGATATAGCCCAAGGCCTTCCCACATTTACTACTGTCGGACTCCCTGAAACGGCTGTAAAGGAAAGCAAGGAGAGGGTTAAGTCAGCCATTAATAATTCCGGCTACAGCTTTCCTGCCGACAGGATAACTGTAAATTTAGCCCCCGCAGACATCAAAAAGGAAGGCACAGGTTTTGATTTGCCTATAGCGTTGGGAATATTGGCCGCATCCGGCATAATCCCTATGGGAATAGCCTCCAGGTACCTTGTTTTGGGTGAGCTTTCGTTGGACGGCCGCATAAAACCTGTAAATGGCTCTCTTCCCATGGCCATTGCCGCAAAAGCTGCCGGCTATTTGGGAATTATCGTGCCATACGATAATAGACATGAAGCATCGGTGGTAGATGAGATATCGGTTCTTCCTGTCAAAACTTTGTCCCAGATAGTTAATTTCTTTTGCGGATTTACTCAAATCAAGCCTGAAAAAACCGATATTTCTGCTATACTTGGCCAGGATAGCAAGTTTGAAGTGGATTTTTCCGAAGTCATGGGCCAGGAGCATGTAAAGCGGGCTCTGGAAGTAGCATCTGCCGGAGGCCACAACTTAATTATGGTCGGCCCTCCAGGTTCGGGGAAGACCATGCTGGCAAAACGTTTGCCAACCATACTCCCGCCCCTTACATTTGACGAATCAATTGAAACCACTAAAATTTATTCCGTAGTTGGAATGCTTTCAAGCGGCCAGGCCCTTGTTACAAAAAGGCCTTTCAGATCTCCTCACCACACGATATCGGATGCAGGTTTAATCGGAGGCGGCCATATCCCCAGACCGGGAGAGGTGAGCATGGCTCATAATGGAGTTCTCTTTCTCGATGAACTCCCGGAATTTAAAAAACATGTATTAGAAGTGCTGCGCCAGCCAGTGGAAGATTTAAATGTAACTATTTCCCGAGCTTCATCAAGCATAACCTACCCTGCCGGTTTTATGCTGGTTGCCGCTATGAACCCGTGTCCGTGCGGCTACTTTTCCGATCCCAAGCACGAGTGCCGGTGCACGTATCAGCAGATTCATAAGTACAGATCAAAGATTTCAGGCCCCTTGATGGACAGAATAGATATTCATGTTGAAGTGCCGGCGGTTCCATATAAAGACCTTTCAGGAGAATCATGGGCCGAATCGTCAAAAGATATTATGAAACGGGTACTTGCATCCCGCTTAATTCAATCCAAACGATTCAATAGAACAAAAATATTTTGCAACTCCCAGATGAACAGTCGCCATATTAAAAAACATTGCAAAATCGACGATGTGTCCTGCAATCTTCTTGAGGCGGCCATAGACAAATTCGGTCTGTCGGCCCGCGCCTACAACAGAATTCTGAAAATCGCCCGCACCATCGCCGATTTGGCCGAAGAAAAAGATATTCAGATCGATCATATTTCCGAGGCGATTCAATACAGGAGTCTGGACAGAAACAGGCGCGAATTTTGATGGCGTCGTAAAAAGTCCCATCTACTGCGTTGTAGTATTTTTTCAGACCCTCGACATACTATAATGTATGCCTTCGGTCCTGAAAAACTCCTACGCCTTGTATATGAACCTTTTTACTTAGCCATCTATAGTTAAATTCGTGACCTTTTGAAACCTTTGAAAAATTAACTTTTGAGTCATTGCGAGGAGCAGGGCGACGTGGCAATCTTGAGGATTTTATTAAGATTTAGACTGTTATGAAAAGTTTATGGAACGATAATGAGGCAAAAAGCTTTTCCGATAATCCATTAGAACTCAGGGCTTACACCTCCCGGTTATTGGGCAGGGAATCCGGTCTGGTTTTACATGGCGGAGGCAACACATCCGTAAAAGCTAAAATAGAAAATTTCTTCGGGGACATTGAAGAGGCGCTGTATATAAAAGGAAGCGGCTGGGATCTGAAAACGATTCAGACCGCAGGATTTGTGCCTGTCAAGCTGGAAGCGCTGAAAAAGACGGCAAAGCTTGAGCGCCTGTCTGATACGGATATGATACGGCTTCAAAAAACTGCAATGACCGATCCTGCAGATCCTAACCCTTCTGTGGAAGCCATCTTGCACGCCATTATACCCTTCAAATATGTCGATCACACTCATGCGGATGCGGTCGTAACGATCACCAATAACGAAAAAGGTGAAAGGCTGATTCGAGAAATTTACAAAGACAGGGTCTTGATTGTGCCTTATGTAATGTCCGGTTTTATCCTGGCAAAAAAAGTTTATGAAATGACCCGCAATATCAACTGGCATGAAGTTGAAGGCATAATTCTGATGAACCATGGCATCTTTACTTTTTCAGATGATGCCAAAACAAGTTATGAACAGATGATTCATCTTGTTTCCCTTGCGGAAAACTATCTTCAGGCAAATGGGGCCTTTGATTCTGTCGCCAAGGCAAAAGCCGGAGAAGATCTGTTTACGCTCGCAGGAATTCGCAACCAGGTTTCGCTAACAAAAGGGTCTGCCATGATAGTTAGACTGGATAACAGGCCTGAAGCCTGCGGCTTCGCCAATCTGACCAATGTAGATTCAATAGCCACCCGCGGCCCTTTAACTCCTGATCATGTTATTCGTACAAAGCAAATACCACTTATAATAAAAAAGGATGTTGAAAAAGCAATAACCGGCTTTTGCTCGGCATACAAAGAGTATTTTCAGCGAAATACCGATGGTCATCTGCTTTGTCTTGATCCAGCGCCCAGATGGGCAGTCTGGCCTCAGCACGGTATAATGGCTTTTGGGCAAAGTGTAAAGGAAGCAAATATTGTTTTTGATATTGCTTTTCATACTATCCGGGCAATTCAATGGGGTGAGGCCATAGGCGGCTGGAAAGCCCTGCCTGAAAAAGCTGTTTTTGATATGGAATACTGGGAGTTGCAACAAGCCAAATTGCGCAAAGAAGACACAACTCGAATATTTCAGGGCAAGATAGCTCTTGTTACCGGCGCTGCCAGCGGCATAGGGCTTGCCTGTGCTGAAGCTCTGCATGAACATGGCGCCGCAGTTGTTGGCCTGGATCTAAACCCTGCAATCACCCGGATGTTCGATCAACCGGATCTGGTAGGATTGGCTGGCGATATCTCTGATGATAGAGCTATAAAAGAAGCAGTAGAATTTACTGTTCGTCGTTTTGGCGGCCTCGATATATTGATAAATAATGCTGGAATCTTTACCAAGAGCCAAAGCATTGAAGAGATGGACGCTGAAATCTGGAATCGAAGTATGGAGATCAATTTATCGAGTCACCAGCGCTTGCTGAAAATATGCATCCCTTATCTCAAACAGGGTGTTGATCCGGCCGTGATATTCATTGCTTCAAAAAACGTCCCTGCTCCCGGTCCCGGCGCTTCCGCCTATTCTGTTGCCAAAGCAGGTTTAACCCAGCTCGCCCGTGTGGCTGCGCTGGAACTGGCTGCAGATGGGATTAGAGTTAATATCATTCATCCTGATGCAGTGTTTGATACCGGCATATGGACTCAAAAAGTCTTAAATGAGCGAGCTGAACATTACGGGCTTACTGTTGAGGAATATAAAACCAAAAATCTGTTAAAAACCGAAGTGACTTCCAAAAACGTTGCCGCCCTTGTTTGCTGCATGGCAGGCCCGGCTTTTGCCAAGACTACAGGGGCACAGGTCCCGATAGATGGCGGAAATGAAAGAGTAATTTAAAGAAAGGCCAAAGTCAGTAAGGGACAACTTTTCTATTCTTCTTTATTTGCTCTAAAAGGTGCTGGCGGAGTTTTTCAAGGCTTTTCTTAACTTCAGTCTCGGAAGTTATTTCTGACGGGAAAAACTCTGAAACCCTGACATGAAAGGTCTCGGGCCTTACCTTACTTGCCGGTAGAGGTAGAGGCTTTTTTGCTGTCTCTGGCATCTCTTTTTCTCTCTTTAAAAAAATTCCCTGAATGATAGCTACAACCCTGGGAATAGCTAAAAACATAAGGATTATTAATATAAGGAATAAAAGTGCCTCTCCTAAAACCCTAATCATGCCATATACTTTGCTATAACGATATATGGGGTCAAAATTAAAAGAGTTGACCAAATCGGTGAATAAGGCAGGGCAATCAAGATCCTCCGGAGGGTTCAATATTTCAAGGCAGAGAAATACTGCATGGGTTTTGCTTAAAAAGCCAGCCCAAAACTCTTCGATCTTCCTTTCACCTGGAAGTGTATAACTAAAGCTAAAATAATAACAGAATCGTTCTTTATCGATAACTATGTCTCTTTCTTGAATATTCTGAGCTATTCTTTTATCACGGATTTTCTTTGCCACTCCGCGGCGAAGAGTCTCGACCTCCTCTTTATTCAAAAAAATCCTGACATAAGGCTTATAAAAATGGGTAAAGTGTTCATAGCGTACAATTTCTATCCCCAGAATAGTCCTTTTCTGCTCGATGGTCTCAAGTTTATCAAAGGCCAAGAAGGCTACGTCATAGTTTTGAAGTTTCTCACGGTAAACTATAGAAGGAAGAAGCCCCCGGCTTAGGATCTGGTCATCAAGGTGGGTTAAATACTGGGGAGTAAGTTCAACAAGGTTATCGGGGATACGAATAGAGAAATGGGCCTCTTTACTATGGTAAATTGTTTCTTTTGAGAAAGAGACCACAGCGCAGAAGAACAATATAAAGAAGCTTAATAATATGGATAACCATTTCCGAGACAGCATGATTTCCTTTTCCTGTTCCCGGCTCAACAAAATGCCACTTTGTAAAGAATGAAGACGCGCTTGAAGGGGCTATTTATTCATGGACGTTTCTGTGGGTTCTCAAGGGCGTCCCACTGCCCCCGCCTAAAAGTTTCGGCTGGTTGTTCATGGTATAATAACTTGATTTTCAAATAAATATGAAGTATGAGTTATAGCAAAAATTTTTTATTTAATATCTATCCTGTCTTGCTTTTCTTAATTTTACAATAAAAAATAGTTTATAAAGATATTTTTCTGAATATACCATTATATCTTTTTTTATTAAGAAATTTTGGTGAACCTCGTCAAAGGAGTAGCAGCCACCGAACATACAAAACACCCTGGCAAGGTGATCCAAGAATAAATATCCAAAATCATAAAGGAAAAGCCAAAGCATACCAAGTGAAACAGGTGCTGTTGGCTATTGAAAAGTTGGAGGTAGATCATGGCACTAAAGAATGATCGATATACATACAGGGTAACCTGGTCTGAAGACGATAATGAATATGTAGGCTTGTGTGCGGAGTTTCCCAGCTTGAGCTGGCTTGCAAGAACGCCGGAGGCAGCCTGAATCGGCTTGCCAGTTCGAAGTTGAGTCAATAAATACAGTTTTGCACATAACCTGGGACTGAAGACCGACAAGTGTCCCTGTGGGCTACTTGCGGCTTAGAGACAACTTGCGGACGCACTCAACTATTAAACTTGATTCTTGCCGGGGATATGTTGTTTGAATTGCATGCCTAAAAAATCACGAATCGATGCTCCGGGAATTCTGCATCATACCATTGCCAAAGGAGAGGATAAAGGCAAATATCAGGTGGAAGTGCTTGGCTTTGATTATTACAACCCCAAAACCGGGAATGTGGATTCCGGCGGCAAGGGGAATATCGCCGTAAAAATCATAGACGACCGGGGCATTGAAAGTTTAAGAGTTATATCGCTATAAAAAGAGGCTTTTAAAAAATGGGAGTTCACACACGACATAAGATTATCAGAGGTGATAGTCGATGCATGATAGAACTACAAGACAAATCAGTTCATCTTGTAATCACATCACCTCCATATTGGCAATTGAAAGATTATGGAACAAGCAACCAGATCGGATTTAACGATACCTACGAAAATTATGTAAACAATTTAAACCTCGTTTGGAAAGAATGTTATCGCGTTCTCGATAATGGGTGCAGACTTTGTATAAATATTGGAGATCAATTTGCCCGTTCTGTTTATTATGGAAGGTATAAAGTTATTCCAATAAGAACGGAAATAATCAAATTTTGCGAAAGCATCGGCTTTGATTATATGGGCGCTATAATCTGGCAGAAAAAAACGACAACAAATACCACTGGCGGAGCCAGTATAATGGGGAGTTTTCCTTTCCCTCGTAATGGTATTCTCTCAATAGATTATGAATTTATTTTATTGTTCAAAAAACTTGGCGCGCCAAAAAGGCCTGATAAAAAAACTAAAGACCAATCAAGGATGACAAAAGAAGAATGGAAGGAATATTTTTCTGGGCATTGGAATTTTGGCGGTGTAAAACAAGATGGCCATATTGCGATGTTTCCGGAAGAACTTCCGAAAAGATTAATTAAAATGTTTTCGTTTGTCGGAGATATAATTCTTGACCCATTTCTTGGAAGTGGAACAACATCCCTTGCAGCCAAAAATCTTGACAGAATTTCAGTTGGTTATGAAATTAATCATGAATTTATCCCCTATATTAAACAGAATCTGCAAGTAAGCCAACTCGGCTTATTTGACGCTAAATATGAGTTTATAGAGCAGAAGAAAACCAATATTGATTTTAAGACTGAAATAGACAAACTTCCATATGTGTTTAAAGACTTTCATGCTTTTGATAAAAAAATCGATCCTAAGAAATTACAATTTGGTTCAAAAATCGATAAAAATCGTTCGAGTAGAGAAGAGTACTATTCTGTTAAAGAAATCATTAATCCAGAAATTATCAAGTTAACAAATGGATTAACTGTCCGTTTGATTGGTATCAAAGAAGATAAATCTGCAAACGAAGAAGCTGTTGACTTCTTGAAATTAAAAACAAAAAATCAAAAAGTGTATATGAAATTTGACACGGAAAAATATGATAAAGACAACAATCTGCTTTGTTATCTCTATCTTAAAAATAAAACATTCATAAATGCACACCTGATAAAAAACGGGTTTGTCCTGGTTGATAACCAGAAAGAATATAAATACAAAAATAAATTCTTAAATTTGAGGAAATCATGAATAATGAATGGATTGCCGACACTGAAGGGCGAAATTTCTCTCAAGGCAGTAAAAGAACCTTGCGGTGAGCCTGACCCTGTTTTGCTCCAATCCTATCCTCGTAAGACCGATCCTGGGTTTCATTAAATATTATTAGTATAGAGAGTTAATACTTGGATTGATAAAATAGCTTAATTTTTTGATAAAAATACCGATATAATAATAAAAGCTTCTCGGATGTGCGTGCATCTTTTTCAAAGGACGATCAACGAACATAAATATATTGAAAAAGGGTCGGAACCAAAGGAAAATAACGGCATCATTAGAAGTTTTAACATTGATATGGTCGTGATACTCGACCAGTGATGTGTATCGCAAATGTAGCTAATACACGTCATTTTAATCATTCAGGTTTGGGTGACTACCATGAAAATGGCTCAAACGAACCTAAAAGGCCTTGATACAAACAAGTTCAGGGCATGAAAAGGCAGGTCAGAAATGGCGCTGCCTTTTTTATGTAAGAAATAGCGGCTTAGTGGCCGTTTTTCGGAGGCATTAATTATGTCTATTGTACAAGAATTTAGAATAGAAAGTGGATTCTTCAATTAAGAAATGAATGAAAGCGTACACAGCATTCATTTTGATTCCTTCCTTTAAAGCTAACCCACATTGTGTACGCCCTGCATGGGCTTAAACTTATCTGCCTGTGCGTGTTCGCACGCAGACAGGTGGGAGAAAATCCCTTATCGGAAAGAGAAGCCTGGGTGCTTTCAAATCGCTGTAAGTTGATTGCAAGTCTTGCTATTAATAACATATTATGGCATGTTAATATAACCTGGGTTGAGTGGTTCACCGTTCACGGTTGAAGAGCCCTAAAAAGCTTCGCTTTACCTTTGACTATTGGCTATTAGCCATTGGCTAAAGGTGGCCGAAGACCCTAAAACCGGCTTTATTGATAGAGGTGTTGTATAGAAAATGGATAAGAAATACGATCCAACAACCATTGAATCAAAGTGGCAATCCTATTGGGATGAGAAGGGGCTGTTTAAGTGTAAAGAGGATCCTGACAAGGAAAAATATTATCTTCTTGAGATGTTTCCCTATCCTTCAGGTAAGATACACATGGGTCATGTCAGAAACTACACCATAGGGGATGTAGTCGCAAGGTATAAAAGGATGCAAGGATTTAATGTTCTGCATCCAATGGGATGGGATGCTTTTGGAATGCCTGCGGAAAACGCCGCCATTGCAAACAATACCCATCCGGCGAGATGGACATACGATAATATTAATTCCATGCGATTTCAGCTAAAGCGCATAGGTTTCAGCTATGACTGGGACAGGGAAATAGCCACCTGCAATCCTGAATATTACAGGTGGGAACAGTGGCTGTTTTTAAAGATGTATGAAAAGGGAATGGCATACAGAAAGGAGTCTTTTGTAAACTGGTGCAATACATGCCGGACAGTTCTTGCCAATGAACAGGTAGAGGCCGGCATGTGCTGGAGGTGCGGGGAACCGGTTCGCCAGAAAAAGCTCTGGCAGTGGTTTTTCCGTATAACCGACTATGCTGAAGATTTGCTTGCTTATTGCGACAGGCTTCCCGGCTGGCCTGACAAGGTCATCATCATGCAAAAAAACTGGATCGGCAAAAGCATAGGCGCGCAGATAAGATTTCCGATTGAAAATGCCAAAGATAATTTAAACAATGTTATACCTGTATTTACAACCCGTCAGGATACGGTCTTCGGTGCAACTTTCATGTGTCTCGCTCCTGAGCATCCGCTTGTGTCCGAGCTTTCAAAAGACACCGGCCAGGAAGATAAGGTTAGAGAATTTGTTGAACGGATGTCAATGCAGGATAGATCCGACAGGGCTGTTGAAACTTATGAAAAGGAGGGGGTCTTTACAGGTTCGTATTGCATAAATCCTTTGAGCGGCAAACGTATGCCGATATATACAGCCAATTTTGCTCTCATGGAATATGGCACAGGCGCTGTTATGTCGGTGCCCGCACACGACCAGCGTGATTTTGAATTTGCCAAAAAATACGGGCTTGACATCATTGTTGTTGTTAAGCCTTTTGATAAGGACCTTGACGCTGCTACCATGACCGAAGCATATACAGGCGAAGGGGTTATGGTCAATTCAGGCCGTTTTGACGGCGTGAGCAACAAAAAGTCCCTTGATGAAGTTGCTTCTTTTCTTGATGAAAAGGGATTTGGAGAAAAAACAGACAACTTCAGGTTGAGGGATTGGGGTATTTCCAGGCAGCGCTATTGGGGAGCCCCTATCCCCATAGTTTACTGCAAGAAATGCGGCGTTGTTCCTGTCCCGGAAGAAAATCTTCCGGTTGTATTGCCCGAGGATGCCGATCTTCTGCCCGGGGGAAGGTCGCCGCTCGCAGGCCTCGATTATTTCGCAAGCACCAAGTGCCCAAAATGCGGTAGTCCTGACGCAAAAAGAGAAACCGATACAATGGATACATTCGTTGAATCATCCTGGTATTTTGAGAGATACTGCAGCGCAGATTACAATGGCGGCATGTTTGATGCAAAGCCTGTTGCTTACTGGATGCCGGTTGATCAATATATCGGCGGGGTTGAGCACGCTATTTTACATCTCCTTTATTCAAGGTATTTTACGCGCGTACTTAAAGATCTGGGGCTTGTCAAATACAAGGAGCCTTTTACCAGATTGCTGACACAGGGTATGGTCTGTAAGGAGACCGTTTCCTGCCCGGAGCATGGATTTCTTTTGCCTGAAGAGGTTAAGGAGGACGGCAAAGACAGTTTTTGTAAAAAATGCCGCAAGAAGGTCGTCATCGGCCGGGTTGAAAAGATGTCCAAGTCAAAAAAGAATGTGATAGATCCGAATATTATGCTCAAACAATACGGCGCTGATGTTACACGGCTCTTTTGTCTATTTGCGGCTCCGCCCGAGAGGGACCTTGAATGGAGCGACCAGGGAGTTGAAGGCGGATATCGCTTTCTGAATCGTATATGGAATCTTGCGACAGGCTGGATGGATTTGATAAAAGGGGCAACCCCTTTTGATGGCAGTCCTGACGAACTGGACGAGAGTATACGGGTTTTATATAAAAAAACCCATCAAAGCATAAAAAAAGTTACAGGCGATATAGAAGGCAGATTCCATTTCAATACGGCAATTAGCGCTGTAATGGAGCTTGTTAATACCATGTACGTCATAGATCAGGCGGAAAAAAGCTCTGAAGCGGCAGCGGTGATGAGATTTGCCATGGAATCGGTTATACTCCTTTTGTCACCCATAGTTCCACATTTTACTGAAGAACTCTGGAATGCCCTGGGACATGAATCAAGCGTTCTTTTGGAATCATGGCCATCATACAGGGAAGATGCTCTTTTGCAAGACAGCCTTGAAATAGTAGTTCAGGTAAACGGCAAACTTCGCAGCAGATTCAGCGTAAGCGCTGATGCGGATGATGCTGCCATAAAAGAGATAGCCCTTTCAGATGAACGCGCAAGAAAATTCATAAATGATAAACCAATAAAAAAGGTCATTGTCGTTAAAAAAAAGCTGGTAAGTATTGTAGTATAGAACTTAGTTCGCTTGCTCACAATTGGTCGAGTAGTCGAGTGATCGAGTGGTTAAAGGACTCTTACAACTCGACTATTTAACTACTCGACTAAAGTCAAAGGAGGAAAATGTTTTTCAAAGGAAAAAAAATTTGGATTATCTTTGCAATATTGTGGTTTTTGGCTTTTTTATCAGCATGTGGCTACAGGTTTGCCGGCGGCGGAAGCCTTCCGTCAGGCATAAAAAGTGTTTGCGTAACAATCCTTACAAACCGCACTTCTGAAACCGGAGTTGAGAATACATTTACAAATGATCTTATCTATGAATTTACAAGAAACGGCAGAATCGCAAGCATAGACAAGGCAGATGCTCTCCTTTCCGGTGTTGTTAAATCAATGAGTATTGAGACGATATCCCGCAGCGGAGCCCACACTTCCATTGAAAGACGGGTAACAATTACACTTGATTTGAAATTAACAGATAACGACGGCAGGATAATTTGGTCTGCAAAAGGTATTTCCGGCAACGAGGCATATGTTGTGGCGTCTGACAAGCTATCAACAGAACAAAACAGACGTAATGCAATTTCAACTCTTTCAGAAAGGCTTGCGGAAAAGGTTTATAATAGTCTAACAGAGGATTTTTAGGCTGTAATTGACTTTACCAGGCCGGCAAGGCGGGAAATTTTTCGAGACGCATTTTTTTTATGGATTATCCCTTTTTTTGCCGCTTTGTCGATAATAGATTGCGCTTGATTAAGTTTGTTTAAAACCGTTTCATTCGACTCTTTACCTGCGGCCAGCCGCACATCCTTGACAATATTTTTAACCTTGGTTTTTGTCATCTTGTTGCGTATCCGCCTTTGTTCATTCTGGCATGCCCGTTTTAATGCAGATTTATGGTTGGCCAATTTATAAAACTCCTTTCCATATAGTTAAAAACTTTTCAACTACATAATATTAAAACCCATGTCAAGTTAAATTTGATGTTTTACTTAAAAGCAATCAATGTCTGAAAATACACGCGTGACAAAAGCTGCAGGTGTTGTAGGCGCCGCAACCTTATTAAGCCGTCTGTTCGGCTTCATAAGGGATGTCGTCATTGCATGGTTCTTTGGGGCCGGACTCAGTTCGGACGCTTTTTTTGTAGCATTCAGGATTCCAAACCTGCTGAGAAGACTTTTTGCCGAAGGTTCGCTTAGCATTGCATTCATACCGGTATTTACGGAATATCTGACTGTCAAAGGCAAAGAGGAAGCCTTTAAGCTGGCCGGATCAGCCATGTGGCTTCTTTCCATGATACTGGCGGTTGTCGCAGTTTTGGGTATTCTCCTTTCTCCGGTTATAATAAAGGTTATTGCTCCTGGATTTATTGACTCGCCTGAAAAGTTTTTCCTGACAGTCAATCTGACCCGCATTATGTTTCCTTATATTTTTTTCATCGGGCTGGTAGCCCTTTCCATGGGAATTTTAAATAGTCTCGGCCACTTTGCCGCTCCAGCCCTGGCGCCGGTTTTTTTGAATGTTGCAATGATATGTTCCGTGTTTTTTATTTCACCACACATGTCTGATCCAATAACCGGCCTTGCCATAGGGGTGCTTATCGGCGGTGTTCTTCAGCTTGCTCTTCAGATCCCCTTTCTTATTAAAAAAGGATTGTATTTTTGGCAAAAGGTAAAAATATTTCATCCCGGACTGAAAAGAATTGGCGTATTAATGCTTCCAGCCGTATTCGGAGCCGCTGTTTACCAGATTAATATTCTGGTCGGCACCCTTCTTGCTTCATTACTGCCTGAAGGAAGCGTTTCATATCTTTATTATGCAGACCGGCTGGTGCAGTTTCCTCTCGGCATATTTGCAATAGCGACCGCTACCGCTATTTTGCCAAGCCTTTCAAGGCAGGCGGCATCAAGGGATTTAGAGGCTGTTAAAGCCACGTTTGCCTATGCAATGAAGCTGGTGTTATTCATAACAATACCTTCCATGGTCGGTCTTATTATACTCAGGGAGCCGATCGTTGCTCTGTTGTTTAAAAGGGGTGTTTTTGATTCCAAAGCCACACAATTGACTGCATACGCTCTTTTATATTATAGTATAGGTTTATGGGCATTTTCAGGTGTGAGGATAGTTGTTTCTACATTTTATGCCCTGCAGGACACAAGGACACCTGTGCGCATAGCCGTAATATCGATTATTGCCAATATAGCGCTTGGAATCATTTTGATGGGGCCGCTTGCTCACGGGGGCCTTGCCCTTTCCACCTCTCTTGCTTCAATGCTGAACCTTGGGCTTCTTGTCAGGGCATTAAAAATAAAACTTGGTTCATTAGGATTAAGGAGCATTGCCGAATCTGCTTGCAAAAGTGTGCTTTGTGCCGCAATAATGGGTATAATTATCAAAATGGTTTCCATTTTTATGATTCCGTCAGCAGACGGATCCTTACACAGACTTTTTTTAGGGCTTATGGGAACAATAATAATCGGCTTTCTTCTTTATGGATTTTTTTCCTTTTTAATAAAAAGTCCGGAACTGGAAAAGGTTTGGGGCGTAATTGTTAAGGGTATAAGAAAAAGTTGACTACTAAGCAAAATATCATATTGTCTATGGTAATATTAATTTTGTTTTCCCTGTTTTTGCTTATAATATTTGGAGACAATGGACTTGTCGATTTTGTCCTCATAAAGGGTGAAAAGAATAGTCTAATTGAAAAAAACGAAAAACTTAACCGGAAAAACCTTAATATGTATCGTGAGATAGATAGATTGAAAAATGACCCCAAGTTTGTCGAAAGTGTGGTAAGACAAGAACTGGGAGTAATAGGTAAGGATGAAGTTATATTCAAAACAGGTAAAAATCAGGGCAACAAAAAATGACTGATCATCCCGATTTTTATACAAAAACCATGGCAAAGGTTTACGCCAACCAGGGTTATTTAACCAAGGCTGCCGAAATCTATAGATTCCTTTTAAAACAGAATTCCGACAGGCAGGATCTTCCCGACAGGCAAAGTCTTATTGATGAGCTTTCCGAAATTGAAAAAAAACTTTCTGAAAAAGCTCCAGATGATCCTGTTTTATTGCTTAGCAAATGGATTGATCTCATGCTAAGGTATAACGGCTTGAAAAAGCTCAAAAATATTAGAAACGCATTGTAAACAGAATACATTAACTTAAGGAGAAAATCCTTCAAATTCCCCCCTCGAGGGGGTGCAGGGGCATAAACGCTTAAATAAGCATTTTTTTAACCACAGAAGTAGTTGGAGTAAAATTCACAATTCACAATTAGCAATTGATTATTGACAATTTGTGGTGATAAATTAAGTAGTTATCGACACTGGCCCATTTTGTATAATAATCAATAATCAATTGTGAATTACTAATTATTAATGATTTTCCCCTTATTTAAGCGCTTATGGGGTGCAGGGGGGTGTAACTTATAATTTATGCAGGAGGTAAGGTCATGGCAACAATAAGGCAAAGGAAAAAAGTTTTGGCGTTTATCGGAATAGGCGCTGTTTTTTTTCTCATAATTTCCGGATGTGCCGGAGGGAAATCGAAAAAGAGCGGTCCCAAATCGCAAGTTACAACCCCTGAGGTTAAAGGACCTTCCCCTCTATATTATGATTTCGGAGATGTGCTTATACCAAATGAATTAAAGGTCAACAAGAAAGCATCCTTTGTATATACGAGTTCCGGTTTTTCAGCAGGTGTTCTTACTTTAAGCGGCAAGGTCGCAATAAGCTCCCTTATCGCCTTTTTTGAAAGCAATATGCAAAAGGATAACTGGAGGATTATAGGTTTATTTAAATCTCCGCGAACTATCATGCTGTTTCAGAAAGAAAACAGATCGTGCGTGATAAACATCACCGAGAAAGATTTTAAGACCCATGTCGAGGTCTGGGTTGCGCCGACAATTAATGAAGTTGAAGAGGGGCTGCTTAAATAGAAAACTCAAGTTTCGCACCCTTTTTATTTATTAAATCATTTAAACGAAAAGCGCCAAAATAAATTTATATCCGTTTATGTCTTGAAATTGGAAATTAGAAATTGGGAAGAACAATACAAAAGCATGAAGGCCAAATTTCCAATTTCAACTTTCCTTTGTGCCTGTCTGCGTTTGGCTCCTTTACCGTCTTGACGTTGATAGAAAGCAAGAGTGCGAAACTTGAGTAAAAAAATATTATGCAATCCAAAATAGATAATAAAAATATTATTCTTGGTGTATGTGGCGGCATTGCAGCGTATAAGAGTGTGGAATTATTAAGGCTTCTTAATAAGCATGGGGCAAAGGTCAGGGTAGTAATGTCTCAAAATGCCCGTTCTTTTGTTGGGCCGCTGACCTTTGAAGCTTTATCAGGTTATCCGGTCTGTTTTGATCTTTTTCAAAATATCGATAGAAAAAATGATGCGTCCATAAGGCACATTGATTGGGCAAGGGATGCGGATGCGGTGATTATTGCTCCTGCGACAGCCGATATTATCGGCAAGATCGCAAACGGCATAGCTGATGACGCCTTGAGCACATTCATTCTTGCAGTTACAGCCCCTGTTCTTTTGTGCCCTTCAATGAACAGTCAAATGTATGCGAGTAAAGCGGTTTGCAGAAATCTTTCCACCTTAAGGATTGATGGACATCTTATTATTGAGCCGGAATCAGGGGAGCTTGCATGCGGCGATTCCGGCCCTGGACGTCTTCCTGAACCAAAACATATATTAGACAGGCTTTTATATTGTCTTGCCCCCAAGGATCTGAAAAGCAAAAAGATTCTTGTAACCGCCGGTCCGACACGGGAACCCATCGATCCCGTGAGGTTTATCAGCAACCCTTCATCAGGCAAGATGGGCTATAGCATCGCAAGGGCGGCAGAACACAGGGGAGCCAAGGTTGTGCTGATTACCGGCCCGACAAATCTTTTGGATCCGGTTAACGTAAAAGTAATCAGGGTGGAGACAGCAAAGGAGATGGCGCTGGCTGTGTTTGAGCATATGAAAGGTGCCGGCATTATCATAAAAGCAGCAGCGGTTTCCGATTACAGGCCTGTCAATTTAGCAAAACAGAAGATAAAGAAGGGAAAAGATGAAATTGCTTTGTTTCTGAAAAAAAACCAGGATATTTTAAAGGAACTTGGAAGGAAAAAAAAGAATCAGGTCCTTGTCGGTTTTGCCGCGGAAACGGAAAACCTTGAAATCAACGCAGAAAAAAAACTTGCAGAAAAAAAACTTGATATCATCGCGGCAAACCTTGTTAACAGTCCCTCTTCAGGATTTGGCACAGATACCAACAGGGTAACGCTTTTTTATAAAGATAAAACAAAGGAGGCTCTTCCTGAAATGGGAAAGGATGATCTGGCGCATATACTTCTGGATAGGATTGTACAAGTGTTAGGTGTGAGTAGGTAATAATTATTGTAGCCGTTCACGGCTTGAAACTTGAAATTGGAAAGTAGAAATTAGGGAGAGATGAAACTCGGCCCAAAATTGAATGCGTTCATCAACAGTACAAAAGTATGAAGGCCAAATTTCCAATTTCTATTTTCCAATTTCAACGTTCCGTGAACGCTTACTAATTATCAAATGACAAATAACCGAGAATTAAATATCGCTGTTGAAGAGGTGAAAAACTATCTTTGTTTTCTGGCTGAAACAGGGTGCACCGGTTTTGACTGCAAAAAGAAAAGTCTTGAGACCATTGAATGCTGGGGAAGAGACATGGCATTTATACCGGAAACCCTGGAGAAAATACGAGCCGATATTGGCGACTGTTGCCGCTGCAAACTATCAAACAGCCGTAACAATATTGTCTTTGGAGCGGGGATTCCCGCAGCAAGGCTTGTGTTTGTTGGTGAAGGGCCGGGTTTTGAGGAGGATAAAACCGGCAAACCGTTTGTTGGGGCGGCAGGCAAGCTTCTTACTAAAATAATTCAGGCCATTAAACTTACACGTGAGCAGGTATATATTTGTAATATTATAAAATGCCGTCCTCCAGGCAACAGAAACCCTGATCCCGATGAAATTAAGGCATGCTTCCCTTTTTTACAGCGACAGATTGCCGTTATAAAGCCGGATTTTATATGCGCTCTCGGAATTATTGCAACACAAACCCTGCTTGAAACAACAGAGCCTATCTCGAAGCTCAGAGGGCGTTTCCATGATTACAAGGGGATTAAGCTTTTGCCTACATATCATCCTGCATATCTTCTTCGCAACACGGATAAAAAAAGGGATGTCTGGGAGGATATGAAGAAACTGATGAATGAAATGGGGAAATAAAAAAAGTTGTAATAATTTAGTGCTTTGAAAATTTGGTTGTTTTCCTTGAGATATTGCTAATTCGAAAAAGCATTATTTGAATATCGAATATCGAACGAGGAATTTCGAATGATGAAGTGTGGAATCGCAAGCTCCAGGCGTCGCCCACGGCTGTGCCCCGGCAAGCTATCTTTTATAATAGTAAAAATGATAGAATACCTTACTTCGACATTCATAATTCCTTGTTCGATATTCTGCGGTTCAAAACAAATCCATAAGTTTGAATTCGTTTTAAAGATCTAAATTGTTACGAAAGATCTAAATTGTTACAAATTTTTATATGAGTTCTTCTGCCTTAGAAAAATTGCGCTGTTTCTATGATCAGTTTTCAAGTGACGATCATGTTCTGGTTTTAATTGACGCAGATCCGGATGCTATTGCCAGCGCCATGGCAGTAAAAAGACTGCTGTGGCGCAAAGTGGCAAATACTTCCATATCGAATATAAATGTCATAAAACGTCCGGATAATATTGCTATGATCAGGCTTTTGAGGGTCAGTCTTATTCCCCTATCAAAGATAGATAAAAGTAAATTTAACCGTTTCGTAATAGTTGATTCACAGCCTGATCACAATGAGACTTTTGCAGCGTTTAAACCGGATGTTATCATTGATCATCATCCTGAAACCGGTGTAAATGCTCCTTTCCTTGACATCCGTCCAAAATACGGCGCCACAGCCAGCATAATGACCGAATACCTGCGAGCCGCCAGAATAAAACCCTCTTCCAAGCTGGCTACAGGCCTGTTTTTTGCCGTAAAGACAGATACAGACAACTTTGTCAGGCAGACTTTGCTTGAAGATGTCCGTGCATTTCAGTTTCTTTATAACCATGCTAATATTCACCTTGCGCGAAAGATCGAGCAGACGGAGATGCGTTTTGATTTTCTTAAATATTTCAAAATCGCTCTTGAGAACATGCGCAGGCGTAAAGGCAGGGTGTTTGTGCATCTTGGGCCGGTGGTAAATCCGGATGTATGCGTGCTTATTGCCGATTTTTTCATGAAGGTAAATTCTGTCAGGTGGAGCATTATTTCCGGCATTTGCAATAAAAAACTGACCGTTGTTTTCAGAAATGACGGCCTCCGCAAGAATGCCGGCGATGTTGCCAGACAGAGTTTTGGACATATCGGTTCTGCAGGCGGTCATAAAAACATGGCCCGGGCCGAAATTCCAATTGCGGTCTTAGAGGAGCATGTAAAATTGAAAGATGATAAAATATTGCTTGGGTGGATTATAAATCAGATTGAAAAAAAAGCCGGAAAGAAATAAAAGGAAAGTAACTATTCAGCCACAGATTCACACAGATGAACGCAGATAGGTTTAAATACAAAGAAATCATAGATATTATTCTTAGAAGTCAAAAAATACCGTTTTCCGTCATTCCGGCGAAAGCCGGACACGTAGTGAAGCATTAGCGCTATCCAGTCCTTTCAAGTCCGCCAACGCACTCTGGCGGACAAACTATCTGGACTCCGGTTTTCATCGGAGTGACGACTTTTTACAAATTCATCAATATTGAAGTTGGCCTATTATTAAATTTCGGCAAAAACCAGAATTCAAAAGATTTATATATGATAATAAAAGAAAAAATATCAGTGCTGATCAGTGTATATCGGTGGCTGAATAGTTACAAAGGGGAAATTATTAAATGTCTTCCAGCAATATTGATATATCTGTGACAATACTCGGATCAGGGACATGTGTGCCTTCTCTTAAACGAAGTTCCTGCTGTGTATTAATAGAAACAGGCGGAAAAAAACTGCTGTTTGATTCCGGGCCTGGCACAATGAGAAGGCTTCTTGAGACCGGCACAAAAATTTTCGATATTTCCTTTATTTTTTTCAGCCACTTACATCCGGATCATACAGGAGAGCTGGTTCCCTTCCTGTTTGCGACCAAGTATCCTGATATTGAACGGCGGCAAAAACCTCTCACAATCGTTGCGGGAAAAGGGTTTACAGGGTTTTACAACAGGCTTAAAAATGTCTACGGAGAATGGATAGAGCTTAAGCCTGGGCTGCTTAATATTGTTGAGATGGATAACAGAGGAAAGGATTTTAGCGATTTCGGTGATTTTACTGTTGCATCTATTCCGGTTGAGCACACTGATGAGAGTCTGGCTTACCGGATAAACAGCGCTGATGGGAAATCGGTTGTCTATTCAGGGGATACCGATTTTTCCGATAACCTTATTACACTGGCAAAAAATGCAGACCTCCTTATCTGTGAATCTGCCCTTCCTGATGAATTAAAGGTAAGGGGACATCTGACACCCTCCCTTGGCAGGCGAGATCGCCGCGCAGGCAAATGTTCGCAAACTGGTTCTAACCCACTTTTATCCTGAATGCGATCAGGTGGATATTGAAAAGCAATGCCGAAAAACCTGGTCAGGCCCGCTTATTCTGGCTGAGGATCTGATGAAGATAACTTTTTACGAGTTCATCAAAATTGGATCGGGAGGGGGACGAAAGGAGAAAAGAATAACAAAATGGTAATCGGATTGCCATTCATTTTTTTGCTGGTGGGAGCCGGATTCTATGTAGGGTGGAATATCGGCGCAAACGATTCGGCAAACTGTATGGGAACCGCTTTGGGCGCAGGATTGATATCGTTCAAGACAGTGGTTATTCTGGTTTCGATCTTTGCCTTTTTGGGTGCCGTGCTTCAGGGACATCATGTCATGGAGACCATCGGGAAGGGGATTGTTAAAGAGGATCTCGGTGTTGTGGCTGTTTTGGTTGCTCTGATCTGTTCCGGTTTTTTTGTTACCCTGGCCACCTTTTTCAAGATTCCCACCTCCACCTCACAGGCCATTGTTGGAGGTGTCGTAGGCGTTGGTCTTGCAGCCGGGGCAAAAGTGGATTTTGCGAAATTCATTACAATCGCTGAAAGCTGGATTATATGTCCTATCCTTGTCCTGGCGCTCGCATTTGCTCTATCTCATCTGCTTGGCTTTTTCATTCGGAGAATTAAAACTTCCCGCATTGTTGTGCAAACTGTTCTGGGCAGGTTGGTTATTATGTCAGTCTGTTATGTAGCCTATTCAATGGGGGCGAACAATGCGGGGAATGCGGTAGGCCCTATTGCTAATCTGGGAATAATTCACCCTACTATACTCCTGTGCATAGGAGGTATTGCTATCGGTGTGGGAGCCGCTACCTACGGGCAAAAAGTCGCGGATACGGTTGGCAAAGGAATAACCCCTCTCGATGTTCAAGGGGCCTTCGTAGCCCAGATCTCCGCTGCCTTTGGGATGCACCTCTATTCCATGCTTGGAATTCCGGTATCCACCTCTGCCGCCATTGTAGGAGCCGTTATGGGAGTCGGCCTGGTAAAAGGCGCCAAAGCGATTAATAAAAAGACCATAGTTACAATTCTCGTTGGGTGGGTATTGACCCCCAGCCTTGCGGCATCGGCTTCGTTTTTGATGTTTAAGGTTATAACAAAAGCATTCTGATGAGGAGATGTTAAGAAATCTTGCGGAATATCTTACCTTATTGTAAAAGGAGATATGATGATATTTTTTAAAAAGGAAAAAGAGGTCAACGAGCTTATCATAAAGTATATGAATAAAGTTGATGAGTCCCTGTCAACGGCTCTGAAAACTCTTGATAGTTACTTTAAAGAGGACATAAACGAAGCAAAGAGACTGAGTCGCATGGTAGACAAATCTGAAGAACAGGCCGACTTAATCCGCTATGATATACGTGATATATTATATGCTGGCGCGTTTATGCCCCTGCTGCGAGAGGATATCTTTAAGCTGATCGAAAGTATTGACGAGGTCTGCAATGCAGGAGAAGTCTGTTGTGATTTCTTTCTTGAGCAGCGGCCGGAGATTCCTGATGAATTGAAGCCCGGGTTTGTCATTGTAAGCCATGAGTCTTTTAGTGTCAGCGCACCCCTTAAGCAAGCTGTTTTGTGCTTTATCATGGGAGAATGTCCGCTTGAAAAAGCCCGGGAATATTCTAAAGCAATCGGCCTCAAAGAATCGGAAGTAGATAAAATCGAGTGGGACTTGACAAGAAAAATCTTTACATCTTCCCTGGATTTCAGTCGCAAAATACACTTAAAAAACTGCCTTAGCGCCATTACGGCGATTTCCGACCGTGCTGAAGATGCTACCGATTGCCTGAGACTGGTTACCATAAAATCGGTGTATTAAAGAGGGATTGAGGGATTTGAAAAAAAATGAACATCGAACATCGAACGTCCAACATCGAACGTTGAATGGGAAAAGATGAAGAAACAGACTTGAAAAAAACTGAACTATTAGATGATATTTTACAGGAAACAGAGGAATTAATTAAGATTTTCGTTATGAGTATCAAAACGGCATACGCCCCGGAGGGCTGAAAAGAACCTTCAATATTCGTATTGGTTTTTTTATTCGATTTTAGAATAATTTGAGGAGCGGAGCGACATCATTATTCGACGTTGGACGTTCGATGTTCGATGTTGGACGTTCATCTTTTAACATAGGGGTCAGGGATTGGGGAATTGAGGAATTGAAATCAACAGAATACCTTTAATTCCTAAATTCCTAAATTCGCAATTCCTAAATTATGAATTTTAAGAGAATTATCTTATAATCTTGGTGTCTTAGTGCCTTTGTGGCTGAACTACTACTGATAGGTTAATTTTTTACATAACAGGTTGGTTTTTATGAGATATTATCCGGTAAATCTTGATATTCTGAATAGAAAATGTCTGGTTGCAGGCGGCGGATCCGTCGGCACTCGCAAGGTTTTAACACTTCTGGATTGCGGCGCAATTGTAACGCTTGTCAGCCCTGATGCTAGCGAAAAGCTGCTGGAGCTTGCCGGTAATGGTTCGATTAGATGGGAAAAGCGGTCTTATCTGGCCTCTGATCTTGATACGATGTTTCTTGTCATCGGCGCAACCGATGACGAAGAATTAAACCGTCGAATCAGCGCTGATGCAGAAAAACTTAACATGCTGTGCAATATTGCAGATCGCCCAGATGTATGCAATTTTATCCTCCCGTCTATCGTGAATAGAGGGGATCTTGTGATTTCCATCTCTACTTCAGGGAAAAGTCCTGCTTTTGCAAAAAAACTTCGGAAAGATCTTGAGAAACAGTTTGGCGTTGAGTATGCCGAATTTCTCCGGTTAATGGGAGTGATACGGGAAAAACTGCTGAGCGAAAAACACGAGCCGGAAGCGCATAAACATATTTTTGAGCGATTAATAAGCAACGACCTTGTTGAAATGATAAAAAACAATAGAAAAGAAGATATAAATTCCCTTCTTTTTGATATTCTCGGCCAAGGGTATGAGTTTGAAAATTTGATGGGAAAGGCGTAATCAATGGATATTGTGATTTATATTACTGTGTTGTTTTATTTGCTAAGCACTGCAGGATATTTGTTATATCTTTTTATTCAAAAAAATTATCTGCATCAAATAGGACGCTATCTGCTGATTACCGGTTTTTTGTGGCATTCAGCCGCAATAATCTATTGGGTTATTCAAACCGGGGCCATTCCTGTTCATAATCTTCGCGAAACCGTTACTATAGCAGGGTGGTCTGTTGCCGGTGTTTTTATTATATTCCAGTATAAATTCAACCTTAAGATTTTAGGCATATATGCTGCGCCGCTTACAGCTATTGTAATGCTTATCGCTTCCCAATTGCCGGCGGAATCAGCGGAGGCCAAGAATGTTTTTAACAACTTTTGGCTGGTGCTTCATATCATTACAATATTTATCGGCGAGGCAGCCTTTGCCCTGGCCTGCGGGCTTGGCATTTTATATCTTATGCAGGAGCGCGCCATTAAAACAAAGCGCCACGGATTTTTTTTCAAACGCCTTCCCTCATTGGAGATACTTGATTATACCGGATATGCCTGTATTGTTGTTGGGTTTACCTTTCTTAGCATCGGTCTTGCCGCAGGTTTTGTTTATGCAAAATCGGTCTGGGGTAAATTGTGGAGCTGGGATCCAAAGGAGGTCTGGTCAGTCATTGCATGGATATTATATGCGGTGTTGCTTCATGAGCGTCTAGCTGTTGGATGGCGTGGCCGGCGTTCGGCAATAATGGCCATTATTGGGTTTGTGGTCCTATTGTTTACTTTTTTGGGGGTAAATTTCTTTTTTAAAGGGCATCATGAGGTGTTTACCAGGATGTAAAGCCCTTAGCCGTTCACGGCTTGAAACTTGAAATTGGAAAGTAGAAATTTGGGAGAGATTAAAATAGAAATTGGAAATTGGAAATTGGAAAGAACAGTACAAAAGCATGAAGGCCAAGTTTCGAATTTCCAATTTCCAATTTCAACGTTCCGTGAACGGTTACCTATATTCAAGAGGTTTACTTGAAGAAACCAAATCATGGTTGCGAAAACTCATCAGAAGAAAAGTTTTATCTGAGTCAAGGGCAACAGAATACAAGGCAATAGTTGAAAAACTCGGCCCAAAATTGAATGCGTTCATCAACAGTACAAAAGCATGAAG
>JAUWQO010000059.1 GCA_030610995.1 Desulfobacterales bacterium | reverse complement strand
AAAATAAAATTTACTAAGGAATCCAATCAGTTAAGCTCAGGCATAGGAAGAGGTGTTGAGGACATGTTTCGATCAATGAGACCGCTCTTTGCTCATCCAGAAGGCGTGTGGAAGCCTCAGATGGATATATATGAAACACATGAAGAGATAATTATTCTGTCCGAGATTGCGGGTGTAAACAAAGAGAATCTTGGTGTGGAAATCAACACCAGGGCAGTCAAAATTTATGGCGAACGCACTGAAATGCATAGGCTTAAAAATTCAACATACAGACTGGCGGAGATCCAGTATGGTAAATTTGAGCGCATATTGTTTCTTCCGGCGCCTATTGATACTGATAAAGTAATTGCAACATATTTTAATGGTTTGCTTCAGATCAGACTTGCGAAATTGCCGGTTGATAGAAGGCACAGAATACCGATTTCAGATGGATAACTATTTTAGGCATCCTTCACGACAAGTCAAAAGTAGTTTACACTTTGTTGATCTTGTATTTTAGCGAATAAAATTTGAAACTCGAAATTTGAAATTGGGAAAAACACAAAGATGTAGATGCGTTACCTAATTTCAAATTTCCAGTTTCGACATCGGCATTCAATTCAATAATATACGCTTTTTCGAAAAAAGTGTAAACTGGTGAATGAAGGATGCCCTATTTTATATTGTTTATCATTTTTTGGAGGTACTTATGACAGAGCAGCTACTGCATGACGGGCCCGGAGCTAAAACTGTTCCGGAAGTTCTTCCTGTTTTGCCTTTAATTGATACAGCGCTTTTCCCTAAGATGGTTGTGCCTATTATAGCCATGCAAAAGGAATCGGTGCAACTGGTGGATGAAGCAATGTCTAAAGATCGTATCATAGGGCTTATTATTGCTAAAGAGATGAAAATCAAACCCAGTTATACGCCTGACGATCTATATTTGATTGGCATAAGCGCTTTTATACTTAAAATGGCAAAGTCCGAAGATAATACGACTCAATTACTTGTCCAGGGTTTAAGCAGGTTCAGGGTAAAGGATTTTATAAAAACAAAGCCCTATCTTCAGGCACGAGTGGAGTATATTAAGGATAAAGAAGAGAAAGACAAGGAAATCGATGCGCTGATGGCAAATATTATTAGTCTGTTTGCCAGGGTGGTTGAGCTTTCTCCCGGCTTGCCGCAGGAAATCGGGGCAATGGCGAAGTCAATACAGGAACCCGGTACATTGGCAGACATGGTTGCTTCGCTTATTAACGCAACACTTAAAGAGAAACAAAAGGTTTTAGAATTTTTTGATGTTAAAAAACGATTAAAAGAGGTCACAAGGCTTTTAAATTACCAGGTAGAGGTTTTAGAATTAGGGAACAAGATACAGTCTCAGGTGAAGGGAGGCATGGATAAGCAGCAGAGGGAGTATTATCTGCATCAGCAACTTAAGGCTATCAAGAAAGAATTGGGTGAAAAGGATGAGACCGCTGTTGAAATTGAAGAATACAAGGCAAAAATAAAGGAGAAAAAGCTTCCCGAAGAGGCCCGCAAGGAAGCCGAACGGGAAATCAACCGCCTGTCCCGCATGCACCCGTCTTCTGCCGAATATACTGTAGCGTCGACCTATCTCGACTGGTTGACTGTTCTTCCCTGGTATGAAAGCACCACGGATAACCTTGATATAAAAAAGGCAAGAAGGATATTAGATGAAGACCATTTCGGGCTAAAGAAACCAAAAAAGCGCATTATAGAATATCTTGCCGTTCGCAAGTTAAATCCGGAATCAAAGGGGCCGATACTGTGTTTTGCCGGTCCTCCCGGAACCGGAAAGACATCGCTGGGCATGTCAATAGCAAGGGCTTTGGGGCGAAAATTTATCCGCATTTCATTGGGCGGTGTCAGGGACGAGGCTGAGATCAGGGGGCATCGGCGAACTTATGTCGGCGCGCTTCCCGGACGGATAATTCAGGGGATAAGACGCTCTGAATCAAACAATCCTGTTTTTATGCTTGATGAAATAGACAAGCTTGGAAGCGATTTTCGAGGGGACCCGTCATCAGCCCTGCTGGAGGTTCTTGATCCGGAGCAGAATTTTTCCTTTACAGATCATTATCTCGACGTGTCGTTTGATCTGTCAAAGGTAATGTTCATTACCACTGCAAATATTCTTGAACCCATACCTCCTGCATTGAGAGACAGGATGGAGGTGCTGGAGCTTTTAGGTTATACACAGGACGAAAAGATTAGAATCGCGACACGGTATCTCATACCGCGCCAGCGTAAAGCCCATGGCCTTAAAGCCTCTCAGATATCATTTTCAAGAGGAACATTGCAGAAGATAATTTCAGGCTATACACGGGAGGCCGGCCTGAGAAATCTGGAGCGTGAAATCGCAACCATTTGCAGGGGGGTTGCAACCAAGGTAGCCGAAGGCGAGGCAGAGTCCGCAAAAATAACGGTCAAGGATATTGCAGGTTATATCGGTCCTGTTCGATTTGCTTCGGAAGTCAGCGCAAGAACTTTAACACCCGGTTTAGCCATGGGGCTTGCATGGACACAAGCAGGAGGCGAACTCCTGTTCGTTGAAGCCACCGCAATGAAGGGCAAAAAACATCTGACCTTAACCGGACAGTTAGGCGATGTGATGAAGGAGTCTGCGACAACGGCTCTTAGTTTCGTACGTTCAAATGCCGTTTCCCTTGGGATTGCCGAAGACTTTTTTGAAACTCAGGATATACATATTCATATACCGGCAGGAGCCATACCCAAAGACGGCCCTTCCGCGGGTGTTACCATGCTTACCGCCCTGGCTTCACTCCTTACACATAAAAAGATTCAAAAGGATCTTGCCATGACCGGTGAAATAACCTTGAGAGGTCAGGTGCTGCCGGTTGGAGGCATAAAGGAAAAGGTTCTTGCAGCCCATCGAGCGGGCATAAAAACAATTATTATGCCAAGCTGGAATAAGAAGGATTTGGAGGACATACCTAAAAAGGTTAAAAGTGAAATCCATTTTCACTTTGTTGATAAAATGATGGATGTTTTGAAAATTGCGCTTGAGAAATAAAAAAATAAAAAAACTATCACAAAAGCACGAAAAATTGCGACCTATGCGGTTAGATAATTTTCAAGTCCCCTCTAATAAGAGGGGATTTAGGGGTGTGTTCATATGATATGCTGCTACATCCTTTTTTTACACACCCCGGTCCGCTTTGCGTCCACCCCTCTTGTTAGAGGGGATTTGAGAGGATTAACTGCACAGGTTGAAAAATTGAAAGCACGAAAAATAATGATATTTGATTTCCGGATCTTGTTTCGTGTTTTCGTGTTTTCGTGATCAATATTGATTTATACTCTGTGCGCTCTGTGAACTCTGTGGTAAAAGTTTTTTTTGCATCAGATAGTTTGTTGCATAATGCTAAAGTATTACCAAATGATAAAAAAGAACAGCCTTTATATTCTTTTAAGTTTTTTTGCTGTCAGTAGCCTGTTGTTTTTTTGTTTTGGTTGCTCGAAGTCAAAGCCTCCTCCAGGTGTTGCCGGATATCCGAAACCATATAAGGTCTTGGGAAAGTGGTACCAGCCCATTCCTCATTCTCAAGGTTTCAGCCAGCGCGGAAAGGCATCATGGTATGGCAGGAAGTTCCATGGAAGGAAGACCGCAAACGGAGAGACATATAATATGTATGCAATGACGGCAGCCCATAAAACCTTGCCGCTTGGCACCTATGTCAGGGTGAAAAATCTTAAAAACAACAGGAAGATTGATGTAAGGATCAATGATCGCGGGCCGTTTGTCCGTGGCAGAATAATCGACCTTTCCTATACCGGGGCAAAAAAGTTAGGTATTGTCGGACCGGGCACCGCTCCGGTTAAAATAACAGCGCTTGGAACCCCTGTTCGAACCCCTATTCGATCAATGGCAAAGGCAAAAAAGGGTTCCAGTCGATCCTATGTTCCAATGGATTACTATAAAGGGGACTTTACTGTTCAAATAGGGGCATTTGCTGATCGCAACAATGCTGAGAGATTAAAGCAAAAACTCGATATAAAATACAGGCATGTTCATATTACGACCTTTAACAATGGATATGAAAGATTTTACAGGGTGCGTGTGGGTCGCTGCTCAACTCTGCAAAAGGCAATAGAGTACGAAAATAAACTTATTGAAAACGGGTTTGAAGGGGCTTTTGCAATTGCAGAGTAGCCGGCAAAACAAAGTAATAATGCAAAAGGTTGTTTTTCTTGACAGAGATGGTGTTATAAACAGGGATTCGCCGGATTACATAAAGAGCTGGGAGGAATTTGAGTTTCTTCCCGGAAGTATTGAAGCAATAAAACTTTTAAATTTAAACGGATTTACCACAATAATTATCACCAACCAGTCTGTAATAAATCGCAACATGGTATCAAAGGAGGGGCTTGAATATATTCACGCCTTGATGAAAAAAGCGGTTAAATCAGGAGGCGGAGACATAAAGGACATTTTTTATTGTCCCCATACTCCTGAAGAGGGATGCGATTGCCGCAAACCAGAGCCGGGATTGATATATCGGGCGCAGAAAAAATACCAAATCGATCTTCCAACTTCGGTTATGGTAGGCGACAGCGCAAAGGATATCGAGTGCGCGCGCAGGGCAGGTTGCGGGCTGAGCATTCTGGTTAAAAGCGATAACATTGCAAATACTGAAAAGATTCTGTCGGGAAAGAAGATTCTTCCCGATTATGTGGCCCTCGATCTCTATGATGCTGTGAGCTGGATAAGCAACCACTTCCTATGATAACTATAGAAGGACATCTTGAAAGAATTACCTACTATAACAAAGAAAATCATTATACTGTTGCGCGATTAAAGACAGGCAAAGATCAAACACCTGTAACCGTTATAGGGTTCATGCCGGCTGTCAGCCCGGGCGAAACTCTTAAAATAAAAGGCAGATGGGAGACTCACCCAAAATATGGTCAGCAATTAAAGGTCGAGACATTTGAAGTTGTTCTTCCTGCAACTGTCGACGGGATAAAAAAGTATCTTGAATCCGGTTTTATTAAGGGAATAGGCCCAAAAATTGTTTCGGCCCTGATTAGCCGTTATAAAAATAGAACCCTTGAGATAATTGAAAAGAATCCTGAAAAGCTTGCCAAGGTTAAAGGAATAGGCAAGGTAAAGGCCGCGCAGATAAGCAATTTTTGGAGAGAGCATCATGCAATAAGAGATATTATGCGGTTTCTGCAGGAAAACGGGATTACAACTTCATACAGCGCAAAAATATTCAAAGAATATGGAAAAGATGCCGTTAACATCATCCGAAATGATCCTTATCGCATAGCAGGTGATATCTCTGGAATCGGCTTTTATATTGCAGACAGGATAGCGCAGAACCTGACTGTTCCAAAGGATAAGCCGGAAAGGATTAATGCATGCATTATTCATATCATAGAGCGATTTGTCGCACAAGGACATACTTTTGCCCATGAAGAGCAGATTCTTAAACGCTGCGAGAATCTTTTTCAGATCGAGAGAAGTAAAACCCAAGATGCCATGCTTACTCTTGCCGATGCAGGGGAACTGGTTATAGAAAAAACTGCGGGCGCTGAGACCCGCGCTGTTTATCTGAAAAGCTTGCATGAAGCGGAAACAGGCATTGCCAACAGGATAAAGGCTGTTTTGTCTGTTCCAATTCCCCCTTTGCGTATAGATCCATATCGGATTGCGCAGGAAGTATTGAGAAAACTTGCTATCGAACTTTCTTCCGAGCAGCTAAATGTTTTGCAAGAGTGCCTTTCTCACAGGGTTATCGTAATAACCGGAGGCCCTGGAACAGGCAAAACAACACTTATAAGATCTATTAATGCCGTCTTTGAATTTCTTGAAAAGCGAATCATCCTTGGGGCCCCGACCGGACGGGCGGCCAGGCGTCTTTCAGAGGTTACCCGCAGAGAGGCAAGCACCGTTCACAAAATTTTGGGATATAATTTTAAGGACGGTTTTTTTGATAAAAACCAGGACAATCCGCTTGATGCAGATGCGATAATCATTGATGAAGCCTCGATGGTGGATGTATATTTAATATTTTATCTGCTTAGAGCAATTTCCATGCGCTGTGTATTAATACTGGTCGGAGATGTTTTTCAACTTCCATCAGTCGGCCCGGGAAATGTTCTTGCCGATATTATCAATTCGAAAAGAGTAAAAATTTTTGAGCTGAAGAAAATCTTCAGGCAGGCTCAGGAGAGCCCTATTGTTATGAATGCCCACAGAATTCGTGCAGGGGAGATGCCTGACCTTAAAAAGCAGTATATGCCTGAAAAGCTGTCTGAGTTTTACTTCATTGAGCAAAATAATCCGGACAGGGCTGTTGAAACAATAGTTGAGTTATGCAGCGAAAGAATTCCAAAGGTTTTCAATTTTGACTGTGTAAATGATATTCAGGTGTTAACCCCGATGCACAAGGGGGTGGTGGGGACCGCCAACCTGAACCAGGCGCTTCAAAAGGCTTTAAACCCCGGGTCTGCAAGCAAAGGCGGCCGTTTTAATATAGAAGACAAAGTCATGCATTTAAAAAACAATTATCAAAAAGAGGTTTTTAACGGTGATATTGGAACAATCACCTCCATTGACACTGCAAACAGCAGTCTTTCCGTGAATTACTACGGCAGGATAGTTGCCTATGATTTTGCGGAAACAGAGGAGCTTTCACTGGCGTATGCCATAACCGTGCACAAGTCGCAGGGGTCGGAGTATCCTGCGGTGATTGTGCCGATAATGACACAGCATTCTGCTTTGCTCCAGAGGAACCTGCTTTATACAGCAATAACAAGGGGCAAAAAACTGGTAATACTTGTAGGTTCAAAAAAAGCCATAAATATTGCATTGAAAAACGACAGATCAGGAAATCGCCTTTCAGGGCTGGCAAACAGGCTGTCTGTAAATGCGGGTGCTTTGTGATGAAAAGTTGAAGAATCCTGTAGCAAGCAGTTAGCTTTTAGCAGTTAGCCTTTAGCTAAGAGCTAACAGCTAATGGCTAATAGCTTTTTCACAAATCTTCACATAGGTAAATAAGCTGAATCTATTGCCAGTATTGAAAAAAATACTTTTCGGACAGGCGCTAATTATGAGCTCCAACATAAATACAAAAAATGTAAACACTGACGCTAATCAACCTCGGCCACCGAATGATGGTTCTGCAGAAAAAATTATCAAGAAGATAGCCGTTATTTTTACAGACATCAGTGGATCAACCCGGTTTTTCAAATCTCACGGCAATCTGGCTGGACGCAAAATGCTCCAGCAACACGAAGACATTGTTTCAAAAGCAATTACAGAATTCGGCGGAACTGTCGTCAAAAATATTGGCGATTCGATTTTGGCTTATTTTGCCAATCCTCAGGAGGCAACAAAGGCCGCTATACGAATACAGAAGGAGTTTAACCGATATAACAAGGAAAAAGATGCAGAGCATGGAATCCATGTTAGAATTGGAATTCACTTTGGTGACGGCATTATTGAAGATAAAGATATATTTGGAAATGTGGTAAATATAGCCTCTAAACTGACAAATCTTGCAGGGAGTAATCAAATATTTATATCTCACGATGTTTTTGCTCTGGTTAACACATTGCCTTCCCTTGAATTTGAACCTCTTGAAATTCCGGATAAAAACGATGCTACAACAGGACAGGCAAGTTATCAGATTCTATGGGACAAAAGCATCGACTTTGATCCAACCGTTATGTCGGTCATTTATATGAGACCTGTCCGGGGATTGGGAGTAGGCAATTTTAATGATGTCTGGGACAATCTCATCAAGTCCAAGGCCATCTTCTGGAACGGCAAAATTGATGATGAAGCAATAATGGATGATCAATCTGTTATACTCATTGCAAAAAAGCCATCTCTCGTTATGGATGTGGCCGGTGATGTGTTAAAATTTCTCAGGGAAAATTTAAGCGGTCATAAAAAGTCACATATCCTGCCTGCACAGATCGTTATCGACGCGTGTCCCTGTCCGGAAATCGATAGACTGGTTCGTGAAGGCTTTAAAGCAGACTGGCAAGGATTCCATCCGGGAACAATCTACATGTCACCTTTTGCTTTTAAATTAATAGAAAAAGAACAGGGCGGTTCAGTTGTTCCTTCAACATCGCCAGGCATGGACCAACCTCAATCCTTCTATGAAATATCCCTTGATGATTATGAGCAAAAAGAGAAAGATTTGCTTTTTTTATATCAGAATGCCTTGCTCATGGGGCAAAATCCATCCTGCTTTTACTGCGGCAGCAAAGAACATGCCGTCCAAAACTGTCCTTCCAAACATCTTACTGAGATGACCGGCGCTTTAAATAAATTGGGGTATCTTTCTTTAGATAAAATCAACGACATTTTCCTTGCGTATCTAATGAGTCCGGAAGAGACAAAGCAAAAAGCTGTAAAATCTCCGGAAGAATCGCGCGGGCAGGAACCGTCGGCCTGCCTTGGATTCTATGAACTCAAACAGGTCTTTCAGCTTCGTTTCTTCAAAAGTATCTGGGATAATCAGAGTAATGACTGGGATGAGATTATGACAACAAAGGATGGAAGTGATAGCAAAGGAGGGTTTGTCTGGTTAGCTCAAGATTGCATCCGTGTTTCCAACCTTTCTAAGGCGGAATCACTTTTGCAGACCTGTTTGGAAAAATATCCTCGTGATTATAGAACGTACTGTGCGCTGGGTTTTCTGAATATGGAAAAAGGCGATCACTTCTGGAGCGAACATTACTTTGACAAGGCGCTTCATTACGCAAAGACAAAGCCCCAGAAAATTTTTATCCTGCTTTTGCTTTCCCGCCTTTGTGATCTTGCCGATGATTCCGATAAATCTCAAGGAAAGATAAGACAAATTAACATGATTCATCCCGACTGTCCGGAAGCGGCATATCATGAGATCATATTTAAATTCCGGCAGGAAAAAGGGGATGAGGCATTGGAACAGCTCATTAAACTTATTCGGATGAATCGGGAATACTATATTAATGCCTTAATTGATCCTGACCTGGCCCGGTTTAACGAGATAATTTACCCGGAACTCAATAAACTTTTTAAGGAAACCCGGCAAAAAGCACAAAAAATAGCCTACGACGCTGAAAGAGAATTCCCCATACTCGAAAAGTTTTTGGAACAAGGCGATGATGAGATTGAAAAAGCAGATGTCGTATTGTCAAAGATAAGAGAATTGGCGCTTACTGATAGTTACTTCGGGTATCTCGACATGGCATATCTTGGCGATTCCGTGATCAATGTCTCTCGTAAAATCATGAGCCGTCGAAAGAGAGAGTTCATGGATGCCATTAAAAAAATACACAAGCGCTTTGCAAATATTTTCAGCCATACAAGGAATTACCATTCCCGGCTTTCCTCTGATTCTACCTATAAACAATTAAAAATCGTTCAATCGGAATTCAAACAAATTTCGCAAACGACAAAATTTGACGATTTTGACGGATTTCGGAAAATGTCTATACGATGTAAGGAAATTTTAAAAGAATTGGATGAAATAGAGTCGAAGTTAGAAAAAATAAAAATGATACTGGATATCAAAACATTTCTAATCATGTTTTTAAAAAATTCGGTCATTATTCTTTCTGTCATCCTGTTTGTGGGCGCAATCATTTTTCCTACGATTGTTTATTATCTTAATACTTTTTTCCCGGGATTTGATATTTTTACGGCAGGCAATACCGGCTCCTATCACAAATATTTTATCATTTTCGGAGTTCTTGGAGGATTATTATTCTCATTTTTAAAGTCTTTCAAAGCCTTTTTAAAGCATAAGATACAAGAGGTTGATGACAACTGACTTTTTTCCTACCTTTAAATATTGACGACCCTCTAATTTTTTGGATAACAGACTGACTTTAATCCACAGATTACGCAGATTACACAGAACGTATTTACACATTTGTCTTTTCGAAGTCGCTGGCTGGATGTGCGAGTGTGGCCATCAGATAAAATTCCAGGATGGAATTACCATCTTTTTCTTAATCCATTCTTTGAAAAAAACATCATTAAACCGAATCTCTTTTGCATCGACATCTATGATATTCTTTTTCTTAAGCAAAGTTATAGACTTTTGTATTGAGCCGGCGGTGCCGAGTTCATTTTCTGCAATAAAATCCTTCGAAAATATCGGTTTAGCCTGAGACTTGCTGATAGCTTTAAGAAATAATCTCTGATGTAAAGATAGCCCATCCCATGAGCCTATGTAGTTTGCGGATTGTTCAGCAATGATATTATCTATTACCTTTATAACATCTTGTTTTTCAACCCTATTTGCTTCCAAACACCAGTTCCACAGATGGTGACAAAGGTACTGAACATTGTACGGTACGTTCTCGCTTATTTCCAAAACATAATCGATTACGCTGTCTGTGACCTTTATGTGCCCTTTAGAAAACTGTTTTTTCAGAAACGTCGCCATTTCAGTAGGTATTATTTTTTGAAGGTTCATGATATCGCCTAACTTATAAAATGCCCTATTTGGATCAGAAACCATGCTATAGATTAAATGTCTCTTGCTTCCGGCAAAAAGATAAGCAACTTTATGGTGATGTTGAAAGCAGGCTCTCATCATCTTCTCTATTCTTTCACCGTCGAGGTTGAGTATTTCCTGAAATTCATCAAAGACGACCACAAAATTTCGTTTTCGCTTCTTGGCAATTTTTTCCGGAACATCGAAAACTTCCTCAAGAGAATCGAACAACTCCCTATCCTTTAATTGGATATCGACCTCTATTGAAGGGACTCCATCACTGCCAATGATTATTTTGGGTCTTAATCTGGGGAAAATATCTTTAATAAATTCAGAAAACCTTTCCACCCGTGTTGTGCATGAACGCGCCACACCTTTGGCGTATGCTTCTAACAACTCTCGCAGAGAAGCAACTTTATAAAGATCAATATAAAATGTGAAAAGACCCTCTCTGTTAAGATGTTCGAGTACATTTATTATGAGAGAAGTCTTGCCATATCGTCTTGGGGATATCAAGAATATGTTATGCCCCCCACGCAATTCTGCTGTTAGCCTCTTTACTTCATCGACTCTGTCGGTGAAATTTTCACCGGTGACAACCTCGCCGAAAAAAAATGGATTTCGTTTCATACTCCCTCCGAGTTAAGCCAATAGACATTATGCTAATCGGCATAATGCTACAAAGAATAATGAATGTCAACCCTAAAAGTTCGTTGTCAAGCCTGAGGAATATCCATTGCATAGAAATACTGGATTGCCGCGTTCGCGGGAATGACATTGGTGGTGTTCTACTTTTTTTTCACATCAAACACTTGATATATGACACGACATTAGGATAGTACGAGAGACAGAATTAGGGAATCTGTTGGCCATTTTTGAAAGGAGATTGAAGTCAACCTTATCCAGTTCCAGCTCATCCCGGGCTGGAATGACTTTGCGGTAATAGATGGTGTCCAGAATGGCTTTTTCAGGTGAAGCCATGTAAAACCTGTCCTGGTAAGTAAACCCAAAAAAGAGCGAGGGAGCGATCCTTGAAAATTCAATAGTAATTCCCTGGTACTGAATATTTCGTTTCTTGCCGACAGAAGTACTTAGGGTGATGACGGTACATACCGTAGGAGACTGGAGGCTGATGCCATGATAATTTAAGGCCCATTCGCAGGAAATGTAAGCTGGTGGTTTCAAAAAGCAACCCACCTTCTCCACTCCAGGGAACCCATAGAGAAAGGAATTGATATAGTTTCCCCAATTAATACGATAGATTAGACCTTTTTTAACTGCCCGTGATAAAAACATACCTGCATGAGGAGTCATCTTTTCTGCATCCTGTTTGCGGAAAAGCACGGGAAGGAGTTTTAAGCGCTTAAGAGTTGATCTTTCTTCGTTCATGATTTTCAAAGTATTTGGCCATTCCTTGATCCAAAAGGTCTGACATGACCTCTTTCAGCGTGGTGATGAAATCGCTGAAATCCTCTTCCTGATACATGGAGATGATATTTTGTGGCAAAAAACGGGGCAGGTCGCTTTTCAAATTTTTTCCTGACCTCGATCCACTTTGGGATTACCTTTAGTTGTTTTTTTATCCACCAGATATCATATATATCCCTCCCAAGGAAATGGAGTTGCAATTAAAAAAGAGCCTTGTGTATTTTGACGATGCCGAGAGAGATTTAACTATCCGTATGTATAGCGAACTCAAGAAAGCTTTTGAGGTACTTAGGCAGGAAGATTGGGAGGCCCAACAAGGGTATTTTTTGAAAGATTTGTGAAATCCTCCTGAGCGTAATATCAAAACCTACTTTAGCATGACTTTTACGTATATCGGCAGATACGCCTTTATCGGCGCAGGCTCCGTGGTGATTAACCCGGATATTTCACGAACAGAGGTTGAAGCCTCTTCCATAACGTGTTTTAGAATGGCGCTATGGGCCACCGCAACGCTCTCGCTTGCGAGGCGGGCGGGGGACAGTTTTCAATTAAACATAGTGTTTGCCGTCCGAGACTGCAATGACGGAAGAAGGTTTGGAGAGGGTGGTTTCCGTGATAGATATGAGAAAATCTTCGATGTGCAAATGCTGGATGCCCTGATAGCTGCCGCCTGCCATTTCGTCCATTGATATGACCATTTTAGGGAAATTATCAGGAATGGCCAGTAAATTGCCAAATTCTATTTCTTTGACCTCTCACCGGTGATTTACCTCAGTCGCCGGGGTAAAGTAGCGCCTGGATCTGAGCTTTTCGGTCGAGCTTTTGAGCATTTTATATGGATGGAAATCGTAGCGCACTCTAGTTATTCTGAATTGTTTTACCCGATCGCCTATTGGAGGACCTCTTCCGGGATTGAGGTTGATTTCGTTCTCGGCGATAATGAAATTGTGATCGAGGTAAAATCGGCAGAGATAATCGGTAAGACGCATTTGAAAGGAATGAGAAGATTCAAGGAAGAATATTCAACTCGGCGAAGCATACTGGTATCAATGGATTCAAAACCTCGTAAAACGGAAGACCAAATTGAAATACTTCCCTGGCAGATATTTCTTAAGCAACTCTGGGGTGGGGAAGTTATCTGAAACCTCGACTCCGGTACGGTCTCGCCTCGCCTGAGCGAAATTAAGGCTCGCGATGGCGGGCAGGCCCGCCTGCCAAGGTTGTGGGCTGGATGTGCGAATGCGGTCATCAAATACAATTCCAGGATGGAATTGCCATCTGTAATGACTGCGGAAAGCAATACAGGCATAGCGAGGAAGGAGTTAAACGTTTCAAGGACGAATGCGTAATGCAATAAGCGGGCCTCAACACATCTTTGTGGAATGTTGACTCTGACCCCGTGACCCCGATGGTTGGTAAGATAGGGGCTATCTCGACATGCGGATTTCAAGAGTGTTGGAGGTTCATGGCTTAACTATGGTCTTTGCCGGAACATAAAAAGATATATCACACGATATGCGAATGGGGATTGGGGAAATATCAAAAGAGGTAATAAAGTTACAAAGTGCCAACGTCCCCCGTCCTATGGGTTCCCTACACCCCAACTTCACGTCCAATTGAATTTAAGTCCTTTTGGCTAAAAGTATAACTTGCTTTTGCTTCTGGTGTCTCATCTAAATATAAAGAGGGGATTTCCTTGACCACCAAATCTTCCTTTCCGGCTGAACGTAAAAGGCCGGCAATAGACAAATCTTCGTCAAGCACTGGCCAGTGAATGCCAATACCATCGTCATCTAACTCGAAAATTTGAAGATGTTCAAGTTTAGCGTGCGGAAGAACTTTTGAACCACTCTTAGATAGTGGAACCATAACTTTGTGTCCTGATAATTCAAAACTAATTGTGTTTTGATTGACCCTCAGATTTTTAATCTCGTAAATTTTATCAATCATTTGTGCTCTCCTGAAATTCGTTCCATGCTTCAACAATTTCATCAAGATGATCAAACAGGATTCTCCTTATTTGCCGTTCTTCTCTTCGAGTCATGTATCGAACATAAGCCTTCTTGATTTCGTATGCATCAGGAAGAATCCAAAACTTGCCTTTGGCATTTCCTTTTCGGCAATGAACATGAATTGGTTCGTTACCTTCATTTGCGAAGAAGAAAATTCTCCAGCCTTTGCAGAGAAGAATTGTTGGCATTTGCTCGATCTCCTTAACTCTCATGGCATTGTCATTGCTCTTTAATCAATACTCTTAACTATTGCGCCAAATTTAGTTCTCGTAGAAAAAGGATAAGCGAACCGCTTGCGCTTGTGTACATAAATATTTATTATTATAACCATATTCCACAATTCTGTCAAATCAAAAGCTATTCCAAAAAAAATCGTAATCAAATGCCGGAATTTTCTTATACCTGGCCTCGTGTAGAACTTTTTTGATTTTACTATCCGACAGCTTGGGGTTATTTTTTTCCCCTCTCTGCGTCAAAATCCTGATCTTTTTGCCTACCTTTGAATATTACTCCAGAACATTAAGAAAAAAATGAGACCTTTGAAAAATTTGTGAAATCAGTTTAGGGTCAATGTCGTTTCCTTAAGGAGAAAACCCTTCAAATTCCCCCCTTGAGGGGGGCACAGGGGGTGTAACCCATTGAAATAACATCCCCCTTAATCCCCCTTCAAAAGGGGAATTTAAAGGAACGGCCCTTAAGGAAACGACATTGAGTTTAGGGTTCAAAGGTTCAAGGTTCATATTAAAAACCGGGGAAAAGTTACCGCAAAACATTCCAAATCCAGCAAACCGGCAAGTTTTTCAACTTAAACCTAAGTTGAGCGATTTTTGGGGAAGATATGTGCCGAGATCTTGATGCATCAGGGTTTGCAAAAACCGCAGGCATACCCGTGGATATGTCGAGGATTTTTGCGAATCCTTGATGCGCAAGAGATTGGTGCAGATCGAGCCAAAAATCGCTCAATTTAGGTTTAAGTGTCATGATAGTGACATATTTACCTGTCTCTTACACTTCACCAAGCATATCTTCTTTAAATAATTGATAAAAAATTATTTGAAACAATCTGGCATATATTTTGCGAATTGCAAGTAAAAGTTAAAGCTCAAAGAAGATTTTTTCCGATAATACTGATGAGCTTTTCTATTAAAAACAATAGGTTGCGAAGCAAAATGGGATGTAACCCAGGGGGCGGAGCTGCCTAAAGGCAGGGTGAAGGAGCGGCCTGCCGGCCTTTAGGAGCGCTACACCCCGGTGGAATAGGACAGACTGATACATTCCACAGGGCAGGCTTGAGGGGAGAGGATGGAGGAGCGGGAGCTTCGCTCCCTTAAGGATTTAGGGAGAAGGTCTCTTGCCTCTATCCTCAAGCGAAGCGCTCCTCAAACGAAGTACTCCTTTTGCCTCAAGCGAAGCGCTCCTCTAGCCTCTTAGGCGCTCCTCCAGCATAACCGCAGGTTATATCTATGAATCAACAAGAACAACTTTTCACAATTCAGCAGGTCAGCACAAAGCTTAATATTCCTAAACCAACGTTGCGCTTCTGGGAAAAGGAACTTGATGGAATTATAGTTCCTCATAGAACACGTGGTGGACAAAGACGTTACGCCCTTGAACACCTCGCCATCATCGGAAAAGTTAAAGAGTTGAGAGAAAAAGGCATGAGCCTGGCCGAGATCAAA
>JAUWQO010000119.1 GCA_030610995.1 Desulfobacterales bacterium | reverse complement strand
CCTGTGCGGTTAGATAATTTTCAAGTCCCCTCTAATAAGAGGGGATTTAGGGGTGTGTTCATATGATATGCTGCTACATCCTTTTACACACCCCGTCCGCTTCGCGTCCACCCCTCTTGTTAGAGGGGATTTGAGAGGATTGACCGCACAGGTCGAAAATCTTTAAATTCCCAAATTATGAATTTTAAGAGAATTATATTATAATCTTAGTGTCTTTGTGGCTGAACTATTGCGATTTTTATTTGGAGAGAGAATGGAGGTAGGCTCTAAGGTTTACTTTCTTGTTTGCCAGGCCAAGTTTTTTCCTGATATTCTTCCTGTGAAACATAACCCCATTCGGCGACACCCTTAACATCGATGCGATCTCCTTGCTTGTTTGTCCATGTTTGACAAAATCAGCAACCTGAATTTCTGTAAGGGTAAAATTCAAATATTTTGAGGATAATTTGTTTGCAAAGGGAGAAACGAGATTTTCAAGGTTTGATGTGATGATACTCAGATATGTCTTATTTTCGCCCTCTATCCTGCCTTTGTCCAGCTTTTCTATGTAAGGCGAGACCAATTTTCTTACGTTCATTAAAATGCTTTCCTCTAATTTTCTTTTTTCTTCTTCCCGATGTTCGAGGAGTACTTTCAATGCCGTGTTTACCTCCTCAAGATGTTGAGCCTGCTGCTCCAACTTCCGCTCTTTTTTCTTCAAAGCTTCCTCGGCCTGCTTGCGCCTCGTAATATCCCTTACAACACTGACCGTACTTGTTCTTTGCCCTGAATCGTCAACGATTTCTGTTACAGTGTATTCGCTGAAAAAGACGCTCCCGTCTTTTCGCCTCATCTGAAACTCAGTATGATAGACCCCGCTTTTATCCAGGGCGGGAAAGAGTTCCCGTCCGAACTTCTCGTACATATCGCGATTCACATGCAAAAACTCGGTGTTTCGACCACCGACTTCTTCCTCACTGTAGCCGAAGATATATCCCACAGCAGGATTGCATTTGACAATAGTACGGGTAGCTGCATCTACAATGAAAACAGCCTGGTCCAGACTTGCAAATGTCTTATCCAGCAACGCTTTAGCCTCCCTTAGCGCCTCCTCGGCCCGTTTGCGCTTGGTGATGTCTCTGGAAATTGCTATGACTGCTGTAGGTTTTCCCTCATTGTTTTTTAATGCAACATTAGCAGTGCGATGGAAGTATATTATTTCTCCATCTTGATCTATCACTTTCGTATCATGCTCATGAACCTTTCCATCCTGAAATGCCTTAAGCGTAAGGCAAGGATATGGCTCGCAAGGCTCTTTTCTTCCATGATATATTTTGTAACATTTTTCCCCAATAATACCATGCCCGAAGATTTTCCTGGCAGTTTCATTGGCCCAGATAATATTCAGGTCTTTGTCCATCATGCTCATGTGGTCAGCAATAGACCGCATCATGGAATCGAGTTTTTCTTCACTCTCCTGCAACGCTTCCCCGGCGCGATTGCCTGCCTGTTTGGCGGACAGACGTTTTGATTCTGATGTGTCCAATTCGGTAACCTGTTAGCGTAATCCCTTCAATTCATTTACGAGTTGCTCTTTGTGGTGTTTGCCCCCATAAGCGCTCAAATAAGCGAAAAATCATTAATAATTAGTAATTCACAATTGATTATTGATTATTATACAAAATGGGCCAGTGTCGATAACTACTTAATTTACCACCACAAATTGTCAATAATCAATTGCTAATTGTCAATTGTGAATTTTACTCCAACTACTTCTGGGGTTAAAAAAATGCTTATTTAAGCGCTTATGGGGGTATCACCCTCTAAGCCGGATAGAGCTGTTAATGTGGGTAGTCATAGGAAATAATATTATCTTAAAAAGATATTAATTGACTAATAATGACAAAAGCAATTAAAATATTTTTTAAAGGAGGTGGTAAAGGATGGAAAAAAAGGCCCTGCTAAATACCCGAGAAGTCGCCCACTTTTTAGATATCAATGAAAAGATGGCCTATACCCTCATTACTGAGAAGGGACTACCAGCAACAAAAATCACAGGCAAATGGCTTTTCCCGATGAAACTGGTAGAGCAATGGATTGAGACCAATACCATCAACTATCCAAAGCCATCAACCTCTCTTCCGCCCTACCATGGGTTACTTATAATAGCCGGAAGCAACGACCTTCTCTTAGACATAACTATTTCCCTTTTCAACACCCTATATCCCGACCATGTGGCTGTTTTTGGAAACCTTGGGAGCATGGGCGGGTTGAGGGCTTTGCGGCAAAACCTGTGTCATATAGCATCAAGCCACCTTCTCCAGGAAAATGAAAATGAATACAATTTTGAGTTTGCCACCAAAGAACTGGAGAAGATGCCGGCTGTAGTCAATTTCTGCAAACGTGAGCAGGGCATACTGGTTCAAAAAGGAAACCCAAAAAAAATCAACAGCATTGCCGATATTGCCCGGTCGGGAATCAGGATAGTAAATCGTCCTCTCGGCACCGGCACACGCCTTTTATTTGATCATAAGCTGAAGGAGGCAGGAATTAACTGCGAAAAAATCAAAGGATACAATACTGAACTTCACAGGCACATGGATGTCGGCCTTGAAATTTTATCCGGACGTGCCGATGCCGGGCCCGGTATTAAGCCGGTTGCCTCTCTTCTTGGCCTTGAGTTTATTCCTGTTCGCTGGGAGCGTTACGATCTTCTCATCACAAAAGAAAGATTTTTCGATAAAGGGGTGCAGCTTTTTATAGGTCTTCTCCATGAGCAGACTTTTATTGACCTGGCAAAAAATCTCGATGGTTATGATGTTACTATAAGCGGCAAGGTGGTTTTCCCACAAGAAACGTAACAAGAAGTAACCGTTCATGGTTGTTGGTTCACGATTACGAAAGAAGATATTAATGAAAGGATCAGTTCAAAAAACAGTTCTTATTACAGCCCTTATTGCCTTTGTCGGCATATTATCGGTATCAATCGCTACGGCAAAAGAGAAGGTCACAATATTTCATGCCGGCAGCTTAACAGTGCCGTTTGCAAAAATGGAAAAGATTTTTGAAGCAAAATACCCAAACATAGACGTGCTCAGGGAGCCAGGCGGCAGCACAAAGATGGCGCGCATGATTTCAGAGCTTCACAAGCCGGCGGACATTATGGCTGCTGCAGATTTTAAAATAATCGATAAGACCCTGATCCCTCAATATGCTGTTTGGAATATCCGCTTTGCAACCAACCAGATGGTCCTTTGTTATACAGATAACAGCCGTTTTGCAAAAGAGGTTAACGCCGACAACTGGTATGAAATTCTTTGCCGCAAAGGTGTTGTCTGGGGGCATTCCGACCCTAACCTGGATCCTTGCGGCTACCGGAGCCTTATGGCGCTTCAATTGGCCGAAAAATTCTATAATAGGCCGGGGCTTTATGATCAACTAATCGCAAATCGCCCGAAAGAAAATGTAAGGCCGAAATCCGTAGAGCTGGTTTCTCTGCTAAAAACCGGAAATATGGACTATGCATGGGAATATCTCTCCGTTGCCGTACAGCATGGTCTGAAATATATAAAGCTTGATGATCATATCAACCTTGGCAACTATAAATATGATCCGTTTTATAAACAGGCCAAGGTGAAAGTGACCGGTAAAAAACCAGGAACATGGATGTATAGAATCGGGAAATCCTGCACCTATGGCATTACTATGACAAAGGATAGCCTTAACCCGCAAGGAGCCGTCCTTTTCATTGAGTATCTGCTCAATCCTGACGGGGGATTAAAAATATTAAAAGAGATGGGGCAGCCGCCCTTTGTGCCGTGCCGCGTGCCGACAGAAGCGGCCATAAAATTGCTTCCAGCGCCCTTAAAGAAGCTGGTAGAGGTTAGAAATGTAGCCGTTCACGGCTTGAAACTTGAAATTGGAAAGTAGAAATTTGAGAGAGATGAAACTCGGCCCCAAATTGAATGCGTTCATCAACAGTACAAAAGCATGAAGGCCAAGTTTCGAATTTCCAATTTCCAATTTCAACGTTCCGTGAACGGTTACAAAATTTTATACATGATAGCTAAAAAACATATTGATCCCTTTATATGGCTGGCTGTTTCAAGCAGTATAATCATTATTGCATTTATTCTGTTTCCATTAATCGAAATGGTGGCGCAGCCGTCTTTCGCAGACCTGATGGATACAATAAAGGACAAAGACGTAATCAGCTCCATATGGCTTAGCCTGTATACTTCGGGAACGGCTGCTCTGATATCATTTATATTCGGGACGCCATTTGCATATCTTTTGGCCAGAAAAAATTTCCTGGGGAAAAAAATTATAGAAAGCATAATAGATCTTCCCATTATGATTCCTCATCCCGTAGTAGGTATCGCCATTTTGTCCATAGCAGGACAGAACCATTGGCTTGGCCAAATAATGAGTTCCATTGGAATAAGGATTATGGGATCTGTTACAGGGATCATTGTTGTCTTAACTTTTGTTGGTCTCCCCTTTTACGTTAATACGGTTAAAGCGGGATTTGAGGCTATTCCTTCACGACTGGAAAACGTTTCCCGCAGTCTTGGGGCATCTATAACAAGCACCTTTTTCCGGGTGACATTTCCTCTTGCCTGGAGAAGCATGGTGGTTGGCTTGATCATGTGTACCGCGCGCGCCGTCAGCGAGTTCGGGGCGGTTGTAATTGTCGCATATCATCCCATGATTGCGCCGGTAATGATATACGAGCGGTTTACGGCTTACGGCCTTAAATATTCACAGCCGGTTGCCGTATGGCTGATAATAGTCTGCCTTTGCCTTTTTCTTCTTCTGAGGATCTTTTCTGTTCAAAAAAAGCATTCGACATGATCCGAATAAAAAACCTTAGCGTTAAACTGTCCGGATTTTCTCTGCATGATGTTGATTTGGCAGTAGAGAAGGGTGAATTTTTTACCCTTCTCGGTCCGACCGGCGCGGGGAAAACCGTTGTCCTTGAATCTGTCATCGGATTAATCCCTGTTGAAAAAGGGCGCATCTATATAAACAGCAAAGAAGTAACTAGTCTGCCTCCGGAAAAGCGCGATATCGGCATTGTTTATCAGGACTATGCGCTTTTTCCTCATCTGACGGTATATAAAAATATAACTTATGGCTTGCGGTACCATCAAATAAATGGAAAAGAGCCCGGTAAAAATTTAAGCTTTATAATTGACCGGCTGGCACTTGTCCCTTTATTGGAAAGATCCGTCATAAATTTGAGCGGAGGAGAAAAACAGAGAGTAGCTCTTGCCCGGGCCCTTGCGGTAGAACCTTCAGTGCTCCTTCTCGACGAACCGCTGTCAGCGCTGGATCCGAATTTTCGTGAAGATACAAGAGAAATACTTAAAAGGCTTCATATTGAAACAGGAATCACAATACTTATGGTTACACACGATTTTACAGAAGCCCATTTCTTGGCACAGCGCACAGCAGTCATCAACAATGGAAGAATTGAGCAGATAGGATCGATTTTCGAAGTGTTTCACCGGCCCGCCACCCCTTTTGTGGCCGGGTTTGTCGGTATGAAAAACATTTTCCCGGCAATATTTAACGGGAACAAAGCTCAAATCGGGAAACTGGCAATAAAAACAAACTCACATGTAAACGGTTCTAAAAAATATATAGCCATTCGGCCGGAAGATATTCATGTAAGCATAGAAAAACAGTCACTACCCGAACGCAATTCAATTAAAGGGGCTGTGTCAAAGATTTTAAACCATGGTTTTTACTGTGATCTCTGCATAGAAACTTGTGATATTAAATTCACGGCTATTATTCCGTCAAATTCACTTGTAACTATGAACCTTGCGGAAGAAAAAAGTGTCTATATCTCTTTTGATCCTGCCGATGTTCATGTTCTTTAACAATTAACGAAACAGGTTCTACCCACCCCAAACCTTCTAAACAATACCAAGGCTAAAATTCTCACGCAAAGCCGCAAAGACCGCAAAGAACAAAAAAAGAAAACCTTTAAACAATACAAATCAACTTGACACCTGAACCACCCGGCACTATATTCCTTAAAAAGAATATATAAGGAATTTAGCATGAAAGATTTTATTATGGCCATGAAAGCCCTTTCCGATCCAAACAGAGTTAAAATCATAAAGATGCTTCAGCATAAAAGCATGTGTGTCTGCGAGATTAAGGCTGCATTGAACCTACCCCAGCCATCTGTTTCCAAGCACTTGAAAATACTGGAAAAGGCCGGATTTGTTTCTTCGCAAAAAGACGGCCTGTGGGTTAATTATTACCTCTCAAACGGTAGCAGCACACCATATGCGGCTGCTCTTTTGGGAAACCTGAGGCACTGGCTAAAAGATGATCCGGAAATTGCCGGTCTGGTTGAAAAAATTCCTTTTTTAAATCGTGAAGAGTTGTGCGGGTGATATTTTTGCTTCACTATATAATAATATGTGCATACAGCTATTGATGAGAAAATAAATACAATGAAAGAACGCACAAAATTAATATGGATAATTTTAATTTTTCTGGCCAGTTACTACATTCCATGGAACCATGCCGTAATTCGCCAGTCAGGCCTTGAAGCCTTCATGATGCTTCAGGAATATGCCAGGGAGCATGTCCTGACATGCCTGATACCGGCTTTTTTTATTGCCGGAGCCATATCGGTGTTTGTTTCCCAGGCTTCGGTGCTTAAATACTTTGGTTCCCAGGCAAAAAAGATCCTGTCTTATTCTGTTGCCTCTATTTCCGGAACCGTTCTGGCGGTTTGTTCGTGTACGGTTTTACCACTGTTTGCAGGTATCTATTCACGGGGCGCTGGAATCGGTCCTGCCACAGCCTTTCTTTATTCCGGTCCTGCAATAAATGTGCTGGCAATTACCCTGACGGCTAAAATATTAGGGTGGCAGTTAGGTCTGGCACGGGCTGTCGGCGCAGTGGTTTTCGCGGTTATCACAGGCTTGCTCATGTCTATAATTTTTCGCAAGGATGATGCAGCGCGAACCCAGGGGCAAATCTATTTGCCGGACGAGGAAAGCAAAGGACGAACTTTACTACAAGATACACTCTATATCCTCACCATGGTTCTGATCCTGATTTTTGCGGCGTTTGCGCGGCCTTCCGAAGGCTCAACAGGCCTGTGGCCGGCGATCTTTGCAGCCAAATGGTATATCACCGTCGTCCTCTTGATTGCAGTGGTCTGGATGCTGAAAGCATGGTTTACTCGAGATGAACGTAAAAGCTGGATTGAATCGACCTGGGGATTTATGAAACAAATTTTCCCACTTCTTGCGGGTGGAGTTCTTGTAGCCGGTTTTATGTTAGGCCGTCCAGGACATTCCGCGCTCATCCCCGAACACTATATCCAGACGCTCCTTGGTGGAAACTCAATTTGGGCAAATTTATTTGCCTCGGTTGCCGGGGCTATGATGTATTTCGCTACGCTGACCGAAGTTCCTATTCTCCAGGGACTTCTCGGCGCAGGTATGGGCAAAGGACCTGCTTTAGCTTTGCTTCTGGCCGGCCCGGCGTTATCTTTGCCGAATATGCTGGTAATCGGAAGCGTGATGGGCGTAAAAAAGACCGCTGTTTTTTGCTCAATTATCATAATGTTATCCACAATTGCCGGAATGCTGTACGGCATAATTGCAGTCTGAGGGAGATATGGTATGCCAAAAGACGACATAATCCAGATCAAGGTTGACAGACATTCTATAGGGATTATTGGGTTGAAGGATGTTATTGAAACAGTCGCAAAAGATTTTGTCGAAAAACCGGATACCGAAATCATAGATGAACTTCTCAAACAACTTGCCAGGAAAAATTACATACCTGCCAATGTGCGAGAGAATTATGGCAAGGCTTTTTTAAGGGAATTCAATAAATATCTTGGAAGACCCTATGAGGAGGAGGTTTATGAAGGACTTGAAATCAAGGTGTTAGGCCCTGGATGTCCTGAATGCGACAGGCTTAATCAGAAGCTTATGAAGGTAATGGCAGAGATGGATATTGCAGGCAATATTGAGCATATCACTAACATCAAGAAAATTGGGGAATACGGAGTGATGGGGACTCCGGCTCTGCTCATCAACGGCAAGGTCAAGTCCGTGGGTAGTGTACCGCCCAAGAGCAAACTTATTGATTGGCTCAAGGAAGCTCAAGAAAAAACATAGAAAGGAGCGGTAAAGGATGAATATAAAAGTATTGGGGCCTGGATGTCCGAAGTGTCAACAGGTAGAACAGCTTGTCAAGGAAGTAGTTGCCGAGTCCGGTGCGGAAGTTCAGGTCGAAAAGGTAACCGATATTATGAAAATCGCAGGATATGGTGTTTTCGGAACACCGGCCGTAGTGGTTGACGGCGAAGTAAAAAGCGTGGGAAAGATTCCGAAAAAAGAAGAAATCAAGACTTGGATTCGAGAATAAACCATCAGAACCCAACTTACTATACGGAGGAAGAATGAGAAGGAACAGTATTATTGTAGCAATTTTAATTGTTGTACTCGCAGGAGCTTACCATTTTTACCTGTATCCTGGTGAAAGTGACGGACAAGTCCTTGCTACAGTGAATGGGGAGAAAATCACGGTTAGCAACTTTAATCAGGAAATGGGCAAAGTCAAAGAACATATCAGGGAAATCATTAAGGAAGAGCCTGCCAAACTCCTCGAAGGAATGATTGTCAGGAAGCTCATCCTACAGGAAGCTGAAAAAGAGGGTCTATTGCAGTCCATTGGAAAGAAAGGGCAGGAAGGCTCTATATTATCTGAAGAAGAAGTGATCAATGCGCTAATGGAGAAAAGGTTTTCTTCTACTCCCACTGCCGGCCGGAAAGAAATTGAAAACTTCTATGAACTTTACAAGGATCGGATGGAAGGAAAGTCGCTGGAAGAGGCAGCTCCAATTATCGAACAAATAATCAAGCAGGGAAAACAACA
>JAUWQO010000017.1 GCA_030610995.1 Desulfobacterales bacterium | reverse complement strand
TCAATCGGCTATTAGAAGTCCCTGTCTCGGTGTACAAAAATCTTCAGGATAATTGGTGGCAATTCAAATATACCTAATTGATTTATCAGTACATTTTGCGATTATATTCAAAAAATATTTTTTCAAAGAGCGAAATGTAAGATGAAAGGAGAATAATAATGGGAGACAGGGTGCCGACCCGCGAGGAAGCATTGAATCTTCTGCATAAATACAATGAAAGCGACAGCTTGCGAAAGCACGCATATGCTGTAGAAGGAGTAATGCGCTATATTGCGAGAAAATGCAACGAAGATGTGGAAAAATGGGGAATCATCGGTCTTGTGCACGACCTTGATTATGAAAAATATCCGGACCAGCACTGCACAAAAACAAGAGAAATACTGGAAGAAAACAGGTGGCCCGAAGAATACATCCGCGCTGTTGTTTCTCACGGCTGGGGATTATGCTCTGACGTTAAGCCAAAAAGCACGCTCGAAAAGACCCTTTATGCAATTGACGAGTTGACCGGACTTGTACAGGCAAACGCTCTTGTCCGGCCATCAAAGAGCGTTATGGACATGAAAGTAAAATCGGTCAGGAAAAAATTTAAATCACCGGCATTTGCCGCCGGCGTGGACCGCTCAATCATTCAAAAAGGCGCCGAGATGCTGGGAAAGGACATAAGCGAATTAATCGAAGATACTATAATGGGAATGCGTGAAGTAGCAGAAGAAATCGACCTGAAAGGCAATCCTGTTTCCTGATTCGAAACCATCATCTGCTGCGCACGTTGGCATCAAGATGACTTGTAAGGACGATCGGTCCAAACAATCATGGTGGATGCCAGAGCTGTTTTGCTTAAAATGATTGCAAAAAGGAAAGGAATAGGTGATATTCTTGCAGAGGAAAACCATGCGAAAAAAGGTGCGAAATTTAAATTGTTATTAGGGCTCGGTCAAAAATAACTTGGTAGAATTTGCGCCCAAATTTGCCGTAGATTTAATTGATCTGATTGAGCAAAACCGCAGGAATAGCGAGCTATTTCGAGGACTTTTGTGAATGAAGATCGATTAAAGATATGGTGAAGTTGGGATGCAAAAATGCCAAGTTATTTTTGACCGAGCCCTTAGTGCAGGAGGATTGATAATGTATAAACATATTTCGATTTTGTTAGTATGTGTCGGTGTATTTCTGTTTCATGGTTGCTCTACAAGCTACAAGGTAAAGCCGTTGCCGTTTAAGACCCCGGCTTCGTACGATAATGCTGTGACAGTTGCCGGAGCCCAGGTGGCGGCAAAGGCATTCAATGATGCAAAGCAGGCAAAAGAGGTATTTGGATTCGACATCCATGGCGCCGGCATGCTGCCGGTGCAGGTAGTATTTGACAATCAGGGGACTCATCCATTTGAGATTAACGGCGATCAGACATTTCTGGTAGATGAAAAGGATAATCTGTGGCCTGTTTTAAGCAGGGAAATCGCATATGAAAGGGCTACAAAATATGCCAAAACAAAGGATGTTGTAAAGGAAGGGGCTTATCACGGCGCATTGGGAGCTGTGGCAGGAGCTCTAATCGGAGCTGCTATTGGCGTTGTGTCCGGCGACAATGTTGCGACAGCAGCAGGTAAAGGGGCTGCTGTTGGCGCTGCCGCCGGAGCCACCATAGGGGGCGCAGGCGGTTATACTTCAGATGAAGCCAGGATGGCAATTATAGATGATTTGCATGGAAAGTCGCTGCAAAACAACACGATTGAACCAAAAAGTCTTGCTCATGGCATCCTGTTTTTTCCGGGTGAGGCAGGCTCGGGCCGGCAGTTACGCCTCCAGATACTCGAAATAGATACAGATAGAGTCCATGTAATTAAACTGGATTTATAATCAACTCAAGTTTCGCACCCATTTTAGTTATCAAAAGCTTTAACCCTACAACGTCAGTTACCATTTAGATGTCATTTCGAGGAGCGAAGCGACGAGAAATCTTACTGCAAAAACATAAAGTTAAGGATTTCTCCCGGAGCCTGCCCTGAGCGTAAATACTAAGATTCCTCGCTTCGCTCGGAATGACAGAAGCGAAGGGGTCGAAATGACAAGTGTCGTTGTAAGATTAAAAACCAAATTGTCGCCAAATGATGTGAGCATTTATTTTCCTATCACCTTTTGGACAAACCAATATCACCGCACTTTCTGTGTTTCAGCGCATTTGCGATAATTAATTTTCGCCGGGATATTTTTTTGAAAATAAAAGATAATTAAAGCATATTAGAGATTTTAGGAGAAAGCATTATTTTGAGATTTATGTCAATAACTACGGATATGCATAAAATGCTTAATAAAAATGCTCGTTCAAAAAAGGTTGTATTTAGAAAGAGTTGCCAATTTGATCATAATATATATAGAAATATCAGATAAATATAAATTGTTAATAACTCATTAACAGATAATTCTAAAATCATTTACATCAGGTTTGACACCAAACAGACAGTGCCTTAAATACAACCAAACTTTCATTTTAAAACCCATTTACTCCCGAAATAATCATAAAAAACCGTTTGATTCTGTAATTATTGAACAATTTGTCTTGTCTAAAGAACCTTACCAATCTCATCATTTTAATATAATACGCTATGAAACAAATCTGGATTAAAGTTAAAAATTCAATCAAGAAACAGATTCAAGGGCAAAGTTTCAGGATGTGGATCGACCCCCTGGACTATTTAAGATCGGATAATGATTCTATTGTCCTGACCTGCCCAAATGCTTTTTCAAAAAAACGGATTCTTAATTATTATAGCGCGCTAATCGAGTCCGAGCTACACAAAGTATCAGGAAACGGATGCAAATTTATTATTGAAATTTCCAAAAACAATGGTTGTTCAAGAAAAAAACCAGAGAAAAAACCAGATAATGAACCTCAGATGTCTCTTCCAAACATTAACGCACATGCATACGGAGGACACTTTTTACGAAAGGATTTCACATTTGATAAATTTGTAGTAGGCAGCAACAGCGACTTTGCTTATTCAGCATCACTCTCACTCGCCTCAAGAAATAATGCAAATCAAAACTGCCTGTTTTTGCTATCAAAAACAGGAATGGGCAAAAGCCATCTTGCCCAGGCTATCGGGCATTATATCCTTTCTGAAAATCCTTCAGAACATGTCTATTATATTACTGCTGAAGACTTCACAAATGAAATGATTCACGCTTTTAGGCATGATTCGATCGAGCAATTCAAAAATAAATTCAGAAATAAATGTGACGTATTGGTTATTGAGGATGTCCATTACTTAAGCGGCAAGCAACGCACTCAGATCGAGCTTGCATTAACCCTTGATACTCTTTTTGAAGCAAACAAAAAAATAATTTTTTCCAGTTGTTACCTCCCCTCTGATATACCGAAGCTAAGCGACAAATTGAGATCAAGCCTATCATGCGGCATTATTTCAAATATAGATCCTCCGAATTTCAGGACAAGGGTCAGAATATTGCAAAAAAAATCAAAGGGTAACAAATGCTATGTTTCCGAAGATGTAATCCGTTATTTAGCCAGCGAACTCACTGAAAATGTTAGACAACTTGAAAGCGGCCTTATCGGGGTTAACGCAAAGTCATCACTTATGGGAGTGCCTGTTGACCTGAATCTTACGGAAAGTGTAGTAAAACATATAGTCAAGCAGCGAAATAATATTACTATAAACGCGATCAAAAAACTTGTATGCAAACAATATAACATTTCAGTAAAAGATATTGTTTCAAGCTCACGGAAGCAAAGTATTGTCCGGCCAAGGCAGATAGCAATCTACCTCTCTCGAACATATACCGATTCACCCCTCCAGACAATAGGAAAAAGTTTTAATAGATATCACGCCACAGCCCTTCATTCAATTGGTATTGTTGAACGGGGATTAAAAGAAAATAGTCCCATGAAGAAGCAGGTGGAATTTCTTTGCGGGAAATTAGAATCCAGCGAGTTTTGACTAACACTATTTTTAAACAACTTCAGAATATTGTCGGCACTGCCAATTGCAGTATGGCAAAAGAGGACCTGGCCTGTTATGCATATGATGCAACTGCTCGAACCTATATGCCTGATGCTGTTTTATTCCCCAAAAACAGTTCCGAAGTATCTGCTATATTAAGACTCGCCAATAAACATGGCTTCTTTGTCATCCCACGCGGTTCCGGTTCCGGCATGACAGGTGGATCCCTTGCGGTCAGCGGGGGTGTCATCGTCGTGATGACCCGCTTCAACCGTATTCTGAAAATCGACAGGGAAAACCTAATCGCCCATGTGGAACCGGGCGTTGTAACCGGCCACTTGCATAAGGCAGTTGAAAAAGAGTCTCTTTTTTATCCCCCTGACCCATCAAGCTCCGAATTTTCAACCATGGGTGGAAATATTGCGGAATGCGCCGGAGGCCCCAGCGCGGTTAAATACGGCGTAACCAGGGATTATGTGCTCGGCCTCGAGGTTGTCCTACCAAGCGGAGAAATCATTAATACCGGTGTGCAAACCGCCAAGGGGGTAGTCGGATATGACCTGACCCGCTTGATAACAGGATCTGAAGGCACTCTCGGAATAATTACCAGGATAACGGTTCGCCTTTTACCCCTTCCCGAAGTATTAAAAACAATAACCGCTGTTTTTGATAAGATAGAAACAGCGGCCCAAACAGTATCGGAAATCATAAGAAACCGCATAATCCCGCGCACTATGGAATATATGGATAATGCTTCAATAAGGTGCGTGGAAAACTACCTTAAAATTGGTCTTCCGGTCAAAGCGGAAGCTTTGCTTTTAATAGAGGTCGACGGAAATGAGGATGAGGTAAACAGGGCTGCAAAGGAGATAGAAACACTTTGCATTAACCGTGGCGCAACAAGCGTTGAAAAAGCCAGGACCAAAAAAGAGGCGGCAAACCTCTGGAAAGCGCGCAAGGCAATTTCTCCCGCCCTGTTTAGTTATGGACCGGATAAGATCAACGAGGATATTGTAGTTCCAAGAAGCAAAATACCTGATATGGTGAAAAAGATAAATATGTTAAGGGATGAAACAGGGCTTTGTATAGTCAGTTTCGGGCATGCAGGTGATGGGAATATTCATTTTAATATAATGCTGGATAAACAAAATAAGGATGAGCTTGAAAAGGCGGAGACTGCGGTTGAGGCCCTTTTCGACTATACCCTTGAACTTGGAGGAACCATTTCCGGTGAACATGGAATAGGTATAACCAAGGCGCCTTACATTAAAAAAGAGATTGGAGATGTCGAACTTACCCTGATGAAAAATATAAAAAATGTTTTTGATCCAAAAGGCATATTAAACCCGGGCAAAATCTTCCCATAAACATTTAGACTACAACCAATGTCATTAACTTAAGCCAAGTTCGCTTGTGGGAGTGGCTTTCAGCCACGAAAAATGTGCGTTCCAAACCCATAATCGCGGCTGAAAGCCGCTCCTACAGCGGCATTTACTCCTTAAGTTGATGACATTGAGGCTACAACCCTAATTGAGCCAATACTTTTACTGCACCTTAAGAAACATACCGTCCGAAGATGTAAGATCTTCCAGTATCGCCATGCGAATATTATTTTCACTCTCAACAGCGCAACCCAGGTTTATTGAACAATGCTTTTTGCAAATCGGATCCTCGATATTGAAATTCCCAAAACATCCTAAATAAGAATCATAAGAATTTTTTTCTTTTTTCATATATTCATCCCGTAAAATTCTGTAACTATTCAGGTAGCCACCAAGGCACAAAGACACAAAGATTATTTATAAAGTTCACAGCATTATTTGAAAACTTTGACAATTAAAATTATCAAAAAAAGTCTCTTGTTCGGCTTTTCAAAGGAGTAACAAGTCCGCCTCAGGCAGATTAATCTTAGTGCCTTGGTGTCTTAGTGGCTGAGTAGTTACATTTTCGTTATTTACCAACTGAAAGCAACCCAAGCATCTCACCGTGTATTTTACCGTTAGTTGCCAGTATCTCCTTTTTGTCAATCGTAAATGGATTATTTGAAAAATCTGTAACAACAGCTCCTGCCTCAACAGCAATCAACTGGCCGGCTGCTGTATCCCATGGCTTCAGATTCTGCTCCCAAAAGCCATCAAATCGTCCGCACGCAACATAGCAAAGGTCAAGAGCGGCCGACCCGAGCCTCCTTACGCCTTGAGAAGCTTGCAGACAACTAGAAAAACGCTTCAGCAGCGGATTTAGTATTTTCTTAAAATCATATGGGAAACCGGTTACCAGCAAGCTTTCTGAAACTGCCGCCATGCTTGATACTCTTATCGGCCAGCCATTTAGTGTAGCCCCTTCCTGTGTGGTAGCAACAAAAAGCTCTTCCGTTAATGGATTAAATACAATACCGAAAACTATATCTTCACTTAAGGCAAAAGCTATGGAAATAGAAAAAAGGCCTAATTGATGAGCAAAGTTAGTCGTGCCGTCAAGGGGATCGACAATCCACTTATAATCAGCCTCACCGTCATTCAGGCCGCCTTCCTCAGCGAGTATGGTATGATCGGGAAACCTGGCCAGGATAGTCTCAATTATTACCTTTTCCGACTCTGTATCGGCCTTTGTAACAAGATCAATAGAGCCTTTTTTGTTTATTGTAGATAGCCTCCCAAGGTGAGAACTAACCACCCTGCCCCCCTTATAAGCAGCGGCAATACCAATGCTCTTAACAAGTTCCAAATCCATATGCATTTATCACTACAGCGCAACTTTTGTCCAATGACGTACTATAGTTCTAATTTGGGATTTTGAATTTTATCGCATATTGAATTTAGGAATTGAGGGATTCAGGAATTTAGGAATTAAAACCAATAGCTGCCCGCGGTTGATCAATCCCTAAATTCCTAAATTCGCAATTCCTAAATTATTCGTAGTACTAACAAGCAAGAACTTGCGCTGTAATGTTATATAATATATATTTATACTGGTAAGTCAACCTTGATGAATTCGTAAAAATTAAGCGCTGATTAAAGCCTGCATCTTTTCAAGAAGAGGAGTCAATGTTAACCCGTTATTAGCTGAAACAGCTATCCCGTCAAGCTGCCTGATCTGTCTGTCTATGATTTCTCTGTCAACAAGATCCTGTTTGTTTAGAACACGAATTAAAGGAATATTATTTAGATTAAGGTCGCATAGAATTTTTTCAACAGATTCAATATGATCTTTGAAACGCGGATTGCTGACATCTATGACATGGAGAAGAAGATCCGCGCTTTCAAGCTCTTCAAATGTCGCACGAAAAGCAACCATAAGCTCTTTGGGGAGGTCTTTAATAAAGCCGACCGTATCGGTTATGATCACCTCAACATCTTTCGGAAACTTCAAACGCCTGCTCGAAGGGTCTAAAGTAACAAAAAGACGGTCTTCAACACGCACATCGCTTTTTGTAAGGGTGTTAAGAAGGGTCGATTTGCCGGCATTGGTATATCCTATTATTGAAATAACCGAAAGACCTTTTTTCTGTCTCCTTGCCTTTTGCTGTTTGCGTTGCTTCTTTATAAGAAGGACATCTTTTCCTAGACGCGCAATCCTGTCGCGTACACGCCTCCTGTGTATCTCAAGCTTTGTCTCGCCAGGTCCTCGTCCCCCAATTCCGCCGGTCAAACGCGACATGGCGGTGCTCTTTGCGATAAGTCGCGGAAGCAAATACCTTAGTTGCGCGAGTTCAACCTGAAGTTTTCCTTCCCTTGTTTGAGCGCGTTGAGCAAAAATATCGAGAATTAACTGGGTCCTGTCGATAATCTTAATATCTATTTTATCCGAAATTGAGCGCATCTGGGATGGATTCAATTCCTGATCGAAAACAATAAGTGTCGCTCCCTTCTTGAGAACTAAAATACTTATGTCCTGAAGTTTTCCAAGTCCCATAAGGAATTTTGAATCAACCTTTTTACGCTGTTGAAGTACGGTGGCTACCACATCTATACCGCTGGATAGAGCCAGCTCTTTAAGCTCTGCCAGGGAATCCATGGCTATGCTTCTGGAAGCGGTTGTAACACTTATCAGTATACCCCTTTCCTTTCCTGAACCTGCCCTATATAAATGCCCAGCATGAGCAAGTTCTGTTTCAACGGCCTTGACAAGCTCAAGACAGCCTATGTCGAGTTGACCGGGATTTAGGGGAGCAAGTATCCTGCATTGCTTTCCTTTTTGACTTTTAGGCAGTATATGTCCGACATGAACCTGACTGGGCAAACCATCTGTTGTTATCGTAATTGCGGCAATTATGTCCAGCCTCAAAAGGACAAGGTCTGTGAGATCATCCTTTGTCAGAGGTTCGTTTTTCAGGTGTGTATGTATACATCTAAGACCCTTAAGACGGCCTGGAGCAGCTCTATATTCACTTATATCAGGGATTACTATCCCTTGATAATTCCCTACAATTACACATGCTATTTTTCCAAGACGGTTTACAAGAAGACCTATCTGGCGGCGTATCTCATGGGAAAGTTTGCTTATTTCGCGGGCAATCTCAAATGTAACGACAAATTCAGTTGGTATGCGGCGACGATAAAGATTTTCAAGCCTGCGAATCTGGCTTGCCTTTAGTCCGCCAGTGCTTCCGAAAAGCCTCTTCATGAATCCATCATATTCAGCCGTCGTAGCCAGCCTACTCCGCCGAAGTGGCTACGAAGGCCGGATAGGCTACTATGGCGAAGTCTGCTCATAATCATCTTCTGATGCTGGGTTTTCAAACCTGGTATAAGAGGTTAAAAAGGTTAAAGGCACCCACCCGACAGGGCCGTTTCTCTGCTTGGAAATAATTATTTCCGCTTTACCCTTGTTAGGATTATCTTCATCCTTGTTATATATTTCGTCTCTGTAAATGAAGGCAACAACGTCTGCATCCTGTTCAAGTGCGCCTGACTCCCTTAAATCGGAAAGCTGGGGCCGTTTGTCGCTTCGTTCCTCCAGCTTTCTGTTGAGCTGAGAAAGAGCCAGCACAGGCACGTCGACCTCCTTTGCCAGCGCCTTTAATGATCTCGATATCTCTGAAATTTCAAGGTCCCTGCGCTCATTTGAAGATCTACCCCTCATGAGCTGCAGGTAATCGACAATAACTAAACCAAGCCCTTTGTCCATCTTTAATCTGCGCGCTTTGGCTCTTATCGAAGTAGCCGAAATATCGGGTGAATCATCTATGTAAATCGATGATTCAGACAGGACACCGGCGGCCTCTGTCAGCCTGTTCCAGTCATCCCTGCTGAAAAAACCGCTCTTTATGCGGTGCGAATCGATCCTTGCCTCAGCACAGAGCAAACGCATCGAAAGCTGTTCCTTAGACATCTCAAGTGAAAATATCGCAACAGGAACATTGGCATCTACTGCGGCATTCCTCGCAATATTCAGCGCTAAAGAGGTTTTTCCCATACTTGGACGCGCGGCAATGATTATAAGGTCAGATTTCTGCAAACCCGATGTTAGACTGTCAAGACGTGTAAAACCTGTCGCAATACCGGTCAGTAAACTCTTGTTTCCCTCACGTTCTTCAAGGGTGTCAATATTCTTGCTGATAATTTTGCCGATCGGATAAAATGCCTGTTTATTCTTATTTTCCGATATTTCAAAAATGGATCTTTCAGCAAAGTCTATTAGTTCGTCAACATCGCCACGGTCTTCAAAACATTGCCTGGCGATCTCATTTGTCTTTTCAATAAGACGCCTTAGCGATGCCTTGTCATGGATTATCCTGGCATAATGTCGCGCATTTACAGCAAGCGGAACAGTATCCACCAACCTGGCGAGATATGTAGCCCCTCCGATTTTTTCCAGATAATTCTGCTCTTTGAGAATGTTGGCAAGTGTCACAAGGTCAATAGGTTCGCTCTTTGAAAAAAGATCAAGCATTGCTGAAAAGATCTTGTTATGAGATGACCTGTAGAAATCTTCAGGAGAAAGAATCTCAACAACATCAAGGAATGTGTTGTTATCTATCAGAATTGCGCTGAGTATCGATTCTTCCGCCTCAAGATTCTGTGGAGGAATTTTATAAAGAGAAGGATTTTTTTCGCTTTGAAAGCTTGTATTAGCCATTTGCCTATCTGCATTAACTGATTTTATTAGTTTAGCCACAAAGATACTAAGACCTGTCTGCGTGCGAGCCCGCACAGGCAGGCACCAAGATTATAATATAATTCTCTCAAAATTCATAATTTAGGAATTGAAGGTATTATATTGATTTTAATTCCCCAATCCCTCAATTCCTTAATCTCTCAATCCCTTAATTTATTCAGCCGCTATTTCAACCGTTATCTCAGGCTCAACCCCTTTGTATACACGGATAGGCACTTTGTAGGTGCCTGTATTTTTAATAGGCTCTTTGAGCAATATCATCCTTTTTTCAACTTCAATATCCTGGTTCGCAAGGGCATTAATAATATCGCCCGAAGAAACAGAACCGTACAGGCGATCCTCTTCACTAACCTTTGCGAATATCTTACATACAACATTTTCAAGCCGTTTGGCCATCTCTTGGGCAAACTCCTTTTCCTTGGCAATCTGCAATTCAAATTTAGCCTTTTCCATCTCCATCATTTTGCGATTTTGAGAAGTTGCTATCACAGCCTTTTTCTGCGGCAAAAGATAGTTTCGGGCATAACCGTCTGCCACCGTTACCTCGCTGCCGATTATGCCTAACGCCCCTATTGTTTCCTTTAAAATTAACTTCATATACTACCTCTATTTTTTCATATTTATGGCCGGTTCTTTGTTTACGACCTCTTGTTCGTGAATTTTTTCGACCTGTGCGGTTACTCCTCTCAAATCCCCTCTTATTAGAGGGGACTTGAAAATTATCTAACCGCGCACAGGTAATTTTTTACTATACGTGAACGGTCATAATTAGAGCTTTTTTATTGTGTTTTTTTACTCAGCTTTTTGCTTGATTCCCAATTTTCTGTAATTCAACCAAATATCGGAAAAACCAAGGCCTATAATAATAAGCGCTATAACCTGCTGAATCGCAATAAGGCTGTATAAAAAAAACTTTAATATAGGTGAAAACCGTTTTTTTTCAAAAAAGAACGAAACAATGGCCATTCCCTGAAAAAAATATATCGTCATCAGAATGATCAGCCCGTTTAAACCAACCATCTTTATGCCTCTTTCAGGTAAAATCAGCATTAACCCACAGCCTATGGCGCCCCAAACAAAAGAGTCGGGGACTTTCCATAAATTCAAAGGGCCAAAATCAGGATAAAAAAGACCTCTGGCTTTTAGAAGCGGTTTTGCGATAAGCAGAGTCGCCCATGCTAAAAAAAAGCTTGAAGCCACTACCATGGCAGGGATGATTCTCAATAGAACATACTGTATATTTTCAAGAGAGTTTGAAAAGATGCGAATATTTTCCTCGGGCATCCCCATCTTTTCATACAAAGCAATTGTTAGCTTTATATTATTTGCCACATATTCCGATATAAGGGCAATAATCCCGGCATTAGAAATATTGCTGTAAAATAATAAACCAAAAACCCCTGCAGACAATACTAAAGCGCATGCATATAAAATCGTCTTTTCAATAGAAAGGTTAAATTCAATAAGCTCACCCAGAACAAAACCAAACAGTAACAGTTCTATAAAGAAAAATATGTCGATCGATATCGTGCCGACCATGACAATCATCACAATGATTGACGCAGCAAATACTATGGCTCCGGTTGTTCTGCCAAACTTTGAACGATAAAAAAAAATCGGCAGGGGAATAAACAGAAAACAAAACAAACCTATGACCGGCAAATAAATCGATGCTGCAAAGATAAGCGTTGTGATCGCAATTCCTTTTGCTATATCGATCGGCATATTCCCTTGAATGGTTTGAGGCACTATCCCTTTCTCCTTTGAAACAGACCGCAGCAATATTTAAATATAGCCCACAGTGCCAACGTAAGGCAGAAGAGCGATTGTGCGGGCGCGCTTGATTGCATGCATCAGGGTGCGCTGATGTTTTGCACAGGTTCCGGATATTCGCCGTGGAATAATCTTTCCGCGCTCTGTTATAAAAAACCTAAGCGATTTGGGATCCTTATAATCTATTGCCAGATTGGTGTCTGCACAAAAACGGCAAATTTTACGGCGATTATACACTCTTTTTTTAGCATCATTTTTATTTCTGCCAGCGCTATTTCGTCTTTGGAATTTGAAAGCAGCAGCCATTTTACTTCTCCTCCTCATTACTTTCAGTTTGCATTGTTTCGCTTTCTACTGCTTGAGATTCGCTGATTTCAGGTTGATCTTGCTTATCTTCCGGCTCAGAATCATTCAATTTATCCTTCGTGGCGGCAGTTGATTCATCATCGGAAGCTGTTGTATCTTGAGCAGTCTGTTCCTTGCTTGCCTCAGCCTCAGCCATCTGTTGCTTTATTTTTTCAACATCGGCATCCTTGTCAAGCAAGACCGTCATATACTTTAGGGCCCTCTCATCGATCCGGAAAAATCGCTCCATTTCATTCACAAGAGCTCCGGTCCCGCAAAAATCTAAACGAACGTAATATCCGCGCGACTTTTTCTTGATTTCATAGGCAAGTCGCTTGTCCCCCCATTCATCAACGATTACAAGAAAACCCCCCTGCTGGACAATCAAGTCTTTTAATCTTTCAAAAACAGGCAGTCTTTGTTCATTCGAAAGATCAGGATCGATAATAACTATTGTTTCGTATCTTCTCATTTAACCTCCTTCTGGATATTAAGCCCTGGTAATTAGCCCAGAGCAAGGATTGTTGGTGGGCCGTGAAGGAATCGAACCTTCAACCTACTGATTAAGAGTCAGGTGCTCTGCCTGGTTGAGCTAACGGCCCTTTGCTGCAAATATAAAAAGAGACCTTTGAACCGCCCCCTATCAGGTCGAGGACAAGCATTTTCAAGTCGTTATGGATAGCGCTAAAGCTTCACTGCGTGCCCCACTGGAGTTTACCCCGTGGATTCCCGCTCTCCGATCAGGTCGAGTCCGCCAGAGCACTTTGGCTGAGCTGGAATGACATCCGGGATGGGAATGACAGAAAAAGCGCGTTTTTCAAAGGTCTCAAAAAATGGAAAAGGATTTTTTATCAATTTAAAAATTATTTGTCAATTTTTTTTGAACGATTTTAAGTTATATATAAATTCTTTTTGATTTTCCAGTATTTTTAAAGTAGTATGTCAAAAAATATATGAGGCTGGTAAAAACTTTTGAAAAAAGGATGATTTAAAGATGAACTGCGAGAAATCTCATAAACTATTTAATCAAGCTTTACATGTCATACCGGGAGGTGTCAACAGCCCTGTTCGTGCATGCAAATCGGTCGGCATGAAACCGGTCTTTATAAATTATGCTAATGGAAGCATGGTTGTTGATGCTGACGGCAATAAATATATCGACTATATCGGTTCATGGGGTCCCATGATATTAGGACATAGGCACTCCTCGGTTGTCAGGGCTCTTGCATCTGCTTTGAATCGAGGAACAAGTTTTGGGGCACCCACAGACCTGGAAATCAAACTCGCCGAAATGGTTATAGATGCCGTCCCTTCAATAGATATGGTCAGAATGGTAAACTCCGGCACAGAAGCGACCATGAGCGCCATACGGCTTGCCCGCGGAGTCACTGGTAGAGACACGATAATCAAGTTTGACGGATGCTATCATGGTCATGCAGACTCCCTTCTTGTGGAGGCAGGGTCAGGCATTGCCACTTTGGGCATTCCCGGAAGCCCGGGTGTGCCAAAATCCTTTGTAGCGCATACACTGTCTCTTCCTTATAATGACATCGAGTGTGTCAAAAAGGTTATGGAGGACAAAGGGGATAAGATTGCCTGTATAATAGTTGAACCTGTTGCAGGGAACATGGGACTGATCCCGCCTGTTGACGGTTTCCTGGAAACTTTAAAAGAGCTGACTGAAAAAAACGGCAGCCTGCTCATATTTGACGAGGTTATGACAGGTTTCAGGGTGGCATATGGGGGCGCTCAATCTCTTTACGGGATCTCTCCGGATCTTACATGCCTTGGCAAAATCATTGGAGGCGGGCTGCCTGTCGGCGCGTATGGAGGCAAACGTGAAATCATGGAGCATATAGCCCCACAAGGGCCGGTGTATCAGGCAGGCACTCTGTCCGGCAATCCTCTTGCCATGGCGGCAGGCATTGCAACCCTTACCCAATTAAAAAAACCAGGTTTTTATGATGCTCTGGATGAAAAGGCTGATCAACTTGCCACCGGTCTTGAAAAAGCCGCCCGAACAGCAGGAATAAAGACAAATATAAACAGGGTGGGCTCAATGATAGGGCTTTTTTTCACGGACAGCGATGTGAAAAATTTTGATGATGCGAAAACAAGTGATCTTGATATCTTTTCAGCCTATTACAAGGGCATGCTCGAAAAAGGGATTTATCTGGCGCCCTCCCAGTTTGAGGCAATTTTTATTTCATCAGCGCACAGCGTGAAAGATATAGATGCTACAATAAAAGCAGCGGAGGAAGTGCTGGGTTCTATTAGAGACCTTAAGGAATAGACTTTGCCCTCCCTATGGAAAGATCATGCAAAGGAATCAGTATATCGGCCATCTCCTTTACCTTCTGGGCGGAATCATAGGCCTCCATTACATTTATATGCACTCCCGAAGCAATAGCCGGTCCTGATGCCGGGAAATTTTTATCATTACAACAAAAGCCGGTGATAATCGCCTTTCCTTTTGAAGTATTTATCGAAACAGACTGCCCCCCGACAGTATGGCCGGGTGTAAAAATCACATCAATCCCGTCGAATATATTTGCGTCTCCATCCACTTCAATCACATTCACATCATCAAGCACATCTGAATAATACCTGTGATCGATCGGATGAGGGTTTTTAAAAAATTCAAGTTCAGCCTTCTGAACATAAACATCTGCGTGCGTACATTTATAATCGTTTTCACAATGATCATTATGAAGATGGGTATGAATGATCACATCAATTTCTTCCGGCTTCAGATTTACAGTTGCGAGCGCTTCTTCAAATCCAAATATTTCAAATCCACACTTTTCCCCTGCTCCATCAGGCACGACAAACTGTTCAAGCCCTGTATCAACCAGAATATTTTTGCTTCCCCCTTTTATGTAAAAAACATAAATAGGAAGCAAGATCCTTTTCCCATAATCACGAAGATAGGTCATGACCCCCTGGTCTGTTTCATTAATGCCAACAACCAGAGGATGAATTGTATATTCACGCATAACTGCCTCATTTTTTGGATTTTTGATGGAATAACTATCAATTATTCACGCTCTTCACATATCACTTTACCAGACATCCAGGCCCTTTCAAAAGCCCGTACAACTTCGGGATCAAATTGAGTTCCTCCATTTCTTAATATCTCCTTAAGAGCATCTTCCGGCTTTAAGCCTTTTCTATATGGTCTATCAGAGGTCATTGCATCAAAGGCGTCAGCCACCGCCAACAGTCTTCCTTTGATAGAGATATTTTTCCCGGCCATGCCCCCTGGATAACCCTTGCCGTCAAATCTTTCATGGTGCTCAAGGACATAGGGTATTACAGGTTCTAAGAAAGAGATGTCTTTGACTATTTGAGTGCCGATTAAGGGGTGTAATTTTATCTCATTGTATTCATCATCGGTAAACTTTCCCGGCTTGTTTAGAATAGAATCGCGGATGCCTATCTTGCCAACGTCATGAAGTACCCCTCCCCAATCAATGAGCTCTATCTCGTTTTTGTCCCAGTTAAACTCCTCGGCTATTGCTTTAGAAAATCGAGCAACTCTCTCAGAATGGCCCTTCGTGTATGGATCACGTGCCTCTATGGAGTTGGCAATGGCTTTGATGGTATCGAAGTAAGCAGATTTTAGATCGTTAAACAGGTATGCATTTTCCAGGGACAGGGAAAAGAAGTCTACGAGAATATGTAGAAATCTTAAGGTTTGCTGTCTTATGAAATCTTTGTTTTCTTCAAAGGCAATGACAACTGCGCCTATAGTCCTTTTCAGATTGGAAAGAGGAGCTATCATGACACTTAAAAGCCGACCGCTTTCTTTTCCAAAGACTTCAGCCGGGACACTCAGGGGAATGCCTTTGCTGATGGCCCGTCCGAAGTTCCCCAGGCTAATTTGAGCCTCGACTTCCTTTTGAATAACAGGCGAAAGTTTTTCAGGTTCTGATATCTTGTGGATGAACTCAATACCTCCCTCTTCTACAAGGAAGACTGAGCAAACTTCGATTTTGACCAGTTCCCTGAGCCTGACAAGCCATGTCTCAAGTATGTGATGAACATCATAAGATAAGAGCATCTTGGATTGAAAGTGGCTTAACCGATCAAGCTTATCCTGAATGCTAATAAGCGCTCTGTTCGATTCTTCCAGAAAGCGCAGTTTTTTGACCATTGATTCAAGTTCATTTTGATCAATTTTTATCTGTTTATTTCGCATTTTCGATAAATTTCTACATCCCCGGATTCTTCCTGCTTCTTGGAAATCCACCTTGCCAAAAGGAATGACGGAACTCCGACAGATTATTGAAATCCCATAACAGAAATGCTTTCTTCAAAAAGTTTTGTGGATCTTTGCATAATGTATTCAAGATCACTTAACTTAAGATCCAGAATTTCCCATGCTTTTTGATTAACAATCGGCACCCGTTTCTCTCCGCCTGATCCCATGCGAAGGGATATGCAGAGAATGTTCCCGATATGAACGGCCGCTATCTCTTTAGTCATGGTGTCCGGTATATAGGACAAATGATGGTGGGCTATCATGTTGACTGTTTTCTTGGGTAAGCGCCACTTTTCTGCCAAAGCGCTCCCGGTCTGAGCATGATCAAAACCCAGTATCTTTTCTTCCGATTCAAACACCTGAGATCCGGTCTCCACAACATTGGCTACTACACCGTTAAACTCTTCGCACAAATAGGTAGCATGGATCAGTTTTCCTATGTCGTGAAGCAGGCCTCCTGTAAAAACATCTTCCGGGTCTTTTATGTAAGCGGTTTCAGCCAGAACCTTTGCTGAGATTGCGCATCCTATGGAATGTTTCCAAAACTGTTGCATATCAAATGCGCTGCTCGATTTGAATTGATTTACAATTTTATACATAGAAGTTGCGAGCACCAGGCTTTTTATTTCGTTCAGCCCCAAAATTACGATGGCACGTTGCAGGTCCCCGATTTTTGTGTAAAAACCATAGGCAGCTGAATTGACAATTTTGAGCACCATGGCCGCTACAGCCTGATCTTCAGAGATGATGTTGCTTATCATTTTGATTGATGAGTCAGGTGTATTCAGAAGATGTGAAAGCTTCATATAAACAGTAGGTAAGGTCGGCAACTTGCCAATAGAATTTATTATTCTATCAATCTTTTCCGATTTCATCAGTAGAACCCTTGATTTGATTTGCGGCCTGCCTTAAACTTAGCTTTTTAACAATCTTGTATATTTCTTCCATGACAGGATTAGCTTCAAAAGGTGGAAATAATTCATCAAGCTCCCTTTCAATCGATTCAACAATATCATTCGGCAGGGCTTCCATTTCTTCTTTTACCAGTTGATCGCTGTCAATATCCTTTATGTCAACCCCGGTGACTCCCCAAGTCTTAAAAGAATTGATATGTTTTTCAGTCAGCACATTACCTTCACCCAGAATGACAACGTCATGTCTGTTTTTAGCAGACTGCGCCAAAACCATGCCGACCTTTAGATCATTTATATTTAATATGCCCATAAACCAATTTCATGTTGTAGAATTAAAGATTTTTGTTATATTTTTACATTTTCCCCACGATATGTCGAGTATTTTTACTTTCCACCAGTTCCAGGAGGCTGTCCGAGAATGAGAAATTTTAATGATTAAACCCTAAGAGATTAAAAATTATCCGTTTTTTTGTTCAAAATTTTTCATGAAATCCGTCAAAGCTTCTACCGCCTCAAGACTTGTGGGATTATATATTGATGCCCTGCAGCCTCCGACAGAACGGTGCCCCTTAAGACCGCCAAGCCCATTTTCAAGCGCTTCCTGAATAAATCTTTTTTCCAGCTCTTCGTTTGGAAGACGAAATGTAACATTCATAATGGAACGGCTATCCGGCTCTGCAGTCCCTTTGTAGAACCCGCTCGTATCTAAGATATTATAAAGAATTTTTGCCTTTTTCAGGTTTATCTCTTCCATTTTTTCAAGGCCGCCGATCGTCTCTTCAAGCCATTTCATGACAAGCTGAACAGTATAAATTGCAAAACAGGGAGGAGTATTATACATCGAATTTTTTGAAGCATAGGTCGTATATTTCAGCATTGACGGCAAACCATCAGGAACCATATTTAACATATCATCCCGGATAATCACCATGCATACACCGGCAGGACCGATATTTTTTTGTGCTCCGGCATATATCAGACCAAATTGTTCCGTGTCCAAAGGTCTGCTCATAATATCAGACGACATGTCTGCCATAAGCGGCACGCCATTGGCATCCGGAAAGGTTCTCCACTGTGTTCCCTTGATTGTGTTGTTCGACGTTATATGGGCATAAACCGCATTATTGCTGAATTTAACATTTTGAGGAATATAGGAAAAACCCTTGTCTTCGGAAGATGCCGCAATTGTTATCTGTTTGCTCTGTATCCGGGCTTCCTTGATAGCCTTTGTTGACCATGTGCCGGTATCAACATAGTCTGCCGACTTTCCATCATGCAGAAAATTCATAGGAATCATGCAAAATTGCATGCTGGCTCCGCCCTGGATAAAAAGCACATGGTAATTTTCATCCAGCTTTAAAAGCCGTTTTGTTCTCTCCACAGCATCATTTATTACTTTGTCAAACCATTTTGATCTATGGCTAACTTCGATAATGGACATGCCTGACCCGTTGAAGTTTATGAATGAATCTTTGATTTCTTCAAGAACGCTAAGCGGAAGCGCCGCAGGCCCGGCATTAAAGTTGTAAATTCTGTTTGCCTTCATAAATTTCCTCTACTCCTAAGTTAATATGAGACCTTTGCAAAACGCCCCCTTTTGCTCAATCTCTGCGTCAGGCTCAAATTTTAATCCTCAAAATACTCAATGTATTCCTCCGGTTAAAATTTTCGCCTTCCTTGACCTTGAACAAAATTGAGCATTTTTCAAAGGTCTCAATATAAAATCCCTAACTCCCGTGAACTGTTACATATAACAGAATTATTTGTGCAGATAGAAAAAAATATGTCAATCAGTATTTTTTGCTCATCTCATAAACGGTTGTGAAGTATTGACAAACAACTCCCTTATATTTTAAGATATTATAAAATGATGAACTCGTAAAAAGCTAGATTATGCTGCCTGCGGCACTGTAACCGAAAATAACTTGTCAATCATATCAGAAGGTTATGATCGAGTTATTTGAAAGTCCGATATACCACTTAACCGTCATTCCGGCGAAAGCCGGAATCCAGTCTTTTCAACTAGTTGCAGATCATCTGGACTCCGGTTTTCACCGGAGTGACGACTTTACGAAGCCATCATAAAATACAAAATCCATAAATAATAAATCTGCAACAAAGAGAAAAGAAACCAGCATGAAAATATATAATTATCCTTCAAAGTCGGCTAACGCAAGGATTGCATCGATTGTAAATCGCGGCTTAAGCTTTAAGAAAAAGGATTATATGGCGGTTACCCGTATTCTTGAGGATGTGAGGAAGAACGGGGACAAAGCGCTTATTAAGTATGTCAACCGCTTTGATTCTCCTGATTTGTCAATAGATTCAATTAAAGTATCGCGCGAGGAGATTAATGCTGCGTTAAAAAAGGTTGATAGACCCTTTATTAGATCTTTAAATCGCGCAATTTCCCAGATAAAGGCTTTTCATACGCAGCAGTTAAGTAAATCATGGATCAACCTCGATAGACCCGGCGCTATCGTCGGCCAGATGGTAAATCCTGTCGATGCTGCAGGTGTTTATGTGCCCGGCGGTAAAGGCGGAAACACCCCCCTGATTTCGTCTGTCCTGATGGGCGCTATTCCAGCCAAAATCGCCGGCGTACAGCATATTTCAATGGCGACCCCGCCAACAAAGGATGGAACAGTAAATCCACATCTTCTTGTTGCAGCGCAAAAGGTCGGTGTTGATGCGATTTACAAGCTTGGAAGCGCTTGGGCAATTGCGGCTATGGCTTACGGCACCGAGACTGTCAAAAAAACCGATGTTATAGTAGGCCCCGGAAATATTTATGTTACACTTGCCAAAAAAATTGTTGCAGGTACGGTAGGAATAGATATGATAGCAGGACCCAGTGAAATCCTTGTAATTGCGGACAGCGCTGCAAACCCTGAATTTATTGCCGCCGACCTTCTTTCCCAAGCGGAACATGATCCTCTCGCTTCCGCCATGCTCGTTACCAACTCCAATGAAACAGCGAAAGCTGTAGCTGATGCTGTGGAAAAGCAGTTGAAAAACCTGTCAAGGAAAGAGATTGCCGTTGAATCTATTTCCAACTATGGCGCAATTATGGTTACTTCCGATCTTGCCGGAGCCATAGAACTCTCAAACCAGATCGCCCCTGAGCATCTTGAGCTTCATATAAAAGACCCATTTGAGCATATCGGACAAATCAGAAATGCAGGGGCTGTATTTATCGGCAATTACACTCCGGAGCCTGTTGGCGACTATATTGCCGGTCCAAACCATGTTCTCCCAACCGCGGGCACGGCACGATTCGCATCAGCCCTCTCTGTCGATCATTTTATAAAGAAGACGAGCCTTATTCACTATTCAAAAAAGGCCTTTTTGCTTGAAGCAAAAGATATCATCCGGTTGGCTGAAATCGAAGGCCTTGACGCGCATGCCAATTCAGTAAGGATCAGATTAAAGCATACTTTTTGACCCATCTTCCAGCAGGCTGGTTGAACCCTTGTTCAACCGCCTTTGCAATATCTTCAACCTCGCCTCAACCTAAGATGAGCGATTAGCTCTTATTATTTCGGGTGGTTACCAGCGATTCGATTTTCACCCATCGGGTGAAATGTTGACCTTTAGCAATATATTGAAATTATTGTGCTAACTGCTAAAAGCTAACTGCTAAAAGCTCAATTAAGGCTCAATAAGAAAGTAAACAATGTATAGACAACATAAATATCGGCCGAGAAAAAGGAGCAAAAAGAAACCAACAGATAATGCGTTGTTGGCGCTGAAGTTAAAGCCAAAAGCGGACGTCAGGCTGAAAAAAGTTTTTTCATCCATAGGTGTGCCCGAGAAATCGGCTTTTAAGCCGGACCCTTTCCAGCTTAAAGCGCTTTCCGCAATTAAAAAGGCTGACTGCCTTGTTACTGCTCCAACAGGCGCAGGTAAAACCTGGATAGCTGAAAAGGCAATGGCGGAAATACATGCAAAGCAAGGCAAATCCTGGTATGCATCTCCTTTAAAGGCTTTATCCAATTCAAAGTATTATGAATTTTCAGCGATCTTCGGGGCTGATAATGTCGGGATATTAACGGGTGACAGAAAAGAAAATCCTGAAGCGCCGATTATTGTCGGAACCACAGAAATATTGCGTAATCAGTTATATGATGCCATGCATTTTGGTGAAAGCTTATCAACAGATCTAATAATTCTGGATGAAGCCCATTTCTTAGGCGATGAAGAAAGGGGGGTTGTCTGGGAAGAGATAATGATATACCTTCCTCCCAGGATACCTTTGCTTTTGCTCTCCGCCACAATCGGAAATGCGCATCAGATTGCCGGATGGCTCTCATCAATTCGCTCAAAAAAATGCATAGTAATTGAAGAAAAGAAAAGACCTGTGCCCCTTTTCCCTCTTTTTTTACATCCATCAGGAACGCTTCTTCCCCTTACAACTCAAGGCGCTAAAAAGAGAGATGGAAATATCAACAAAAAAGTCAGTGATTATTTAAACCTAAAGAATCCGCCGCTGATAGCTCATCCGCGCAAACTGCCACCCTTTGGACAGATCATGCGTGTTTTAGATAAATATAATCTCCTGCCCGCCATTTTTTTTCTTAAATCACGCGCAGATTGTGATAATGCTCTTAAACTTTGCGCAGAAAATCTTCCAATCGATCAAAATAGGCAAGACAGGCAGGACGGAAAAATAAGGCTCGGCCGAAGAATCAAAGAGCTTACGGCAAAAAACGACCGTATTAAAACACATCGCCAGCTCCGGTTTATTAAAGATTTTGCGGTGGGCTCTCATCACAGCGGACAACTGCCGGCATGGAAGATGCTGCTGGAAACGCTTATGACCGAGGGACTCCTTGATGCGATTTTTGCGACCTCTACTGTGGCCGCAGGGGTGAACTTTCCAGCCAGAACAATTGTTTTGCTCAACTCCGATAGATTCAATGGAAAAGAATTCCTGCCTTTAAACTCTACTGAATTTCATCAAATGACGGGAAGGGCCGGCAGAAGAGGAATGGATAATATCGGATTTGCAGTGGCAATTCCCGGGAGGTTCATGGATATAAGGTTAATCGCAAAGCTTATTAACGCGCCGCCATCTGATGTAACAAGCCAGATAAGGATTAACTTTTCCATGGCTCTTAATCTGTTAGTGTCTCATGACCTTAACCAGATAGAAAATCTTCTGAAAAGATCTTTTGCATCATACTTGATTGCAAAAATAAAAGAAAGATCAGGCCGGATTTATAAAAATGATGACAAGTTTCTATGGCAGGACTTTATGCGGCATTTTATTTTCCTGAAAAAAACAGGATATGCGGCAAAAAATGGTGAGTTGACAGATGACGGTATATGGGCTTCCCGTCTGAGGGTCGATCAGCCTCTCATGATAGCCGAGGGTTTCAGGCTTGGCGTATTTCCAGAATCTGATCCAGCGCTTCTTGCAGCCATAATGGCATCATTTGTTTGCGAACAGGAAACAGAGGACAAAATCGACGATAAGTTAATCCCCAAAAAGCTTCTAACCGCTTTCTCCAATATCGAAATAAATCTCAGGCCGTTTGCAAAGCGCTTGGCGGATAAAGGATTTAAAGTGCGGCCCCTGTTTTTAAGGCCGGCTTTAACGATCTATGCCTGGGCCATTGGTCAACCCTGGGAAAAGGTGGTTTCTGTTTCCAAAATTGAAGAAGGAAACCTTGTCATGCTGATTCTTCGCACCGCAGACCACTTAAGACACATCAGGGCCCTTGGAAAGGTTTTTCAAAGGGCCGCCGCAACATCGGAAAAATCCATCGAACTTATTATGAGAGATCCTGTGATTATCGATTATGAGCTTCTACAATAGATGATGCTTTCGTAAAAAGCCATGCCCAAGTCATTGCTTCGTCCGCCAAAGTACTTTGGGTACTCTGGCGGACTCGCAATGACAAGTTTTTCGACTTTTTACGAGTTCATCAATAAACAAGCCTTACAAATTCTTCTTTTCCAGTTCTTCAAGACGCTTATTGATAGCATCTAAAGATTTCTTCATATAATCTGCTTCAGCCTTTAGCTGGGCTGTTTCATCTGCTGGTTCCAGCGGATATCTTGGGCCATATCCAGGACCATAACCATAACCCATGCCCATGCCCATGCCCATTCCCATTCCACGGCCAAAACCTCTTCCATAGCCTCGTCCCATGCCAAATCCCCGGCCATAACCAAAGCCTCCGGCAAATTGAGAACCATAGCCGATTGCTCTGGGATTACATAGACCTCTTCCGCCTCCTGTCATGGGCCCTTGACCCTGCGGGCCTGTTCCATCAAAACCTGGCATAATATGTACCTCCTTTCTATCAATAGACTTTTGAGCCAATTTCAAAACGTCCCATTTTGCCCAATCTCTACGTCAGGCTCAAATTTTAATCCTCGAAATACTCAATGTATTCCTGTGGTTAAAATTTTCGCCTTCCTTGACCTTGAACAAACTGAAACGTTTTGAAACTGGCTCTTTTAAGATATAATTTATTGTCGGCCTCTGCCGCCTTGTCCAGCGCCTCTGCCCTGACCTCTGCCTTGACCTTGTCCAGAACCCCTGCCTGCGCCCTGACCCTGGCCTCTGCCTGCGCCTTGTCCAGAGCCCCTGCCGGATGAATTGCAAGGACCCTGACCTCTGCCTGTCCTTGGACCTTGACCCTGTGGGCCTGTTCCATCTCCTGTTGGCAGATTATTGACCTCCTTAATCAGATTGTATAATTAACGAACCATAAAAAAACCAAAAACTCCATCTTGATAAACTATCTGCCGCCTCTTCTCCGGCAGCGACGCCCACGTTGACCTCGAAATTCATACATACCGCCTTTAATCCTTAATGCTTTGCCTGTCACAAGCGCATTTGCGACAATGCTTCGCGCTTCAGACAATATTCTTCCATATGTTTGGCGGGATATTTCCATCATTGTTGCTGCAGAGTCCTGATCAAGACCTTCAAAATCGGTTAATCTTAAGGCCTCCATTCCCTCCACAGAGAGAAAGACTTCACCTGATATCGGCATTCCTTCCGGCACAAATGCGCCAAGCATAGGATATCCTGATACAAATCTCGGTTTTTTTGGTCTGGGCATTTTTATTCTCTAATTATGAGCATTTGACCAAAATATAATTCCGTTATTACGTGATGTCAAGGACTTTTTTAGTCATATGACCAAAATATTGTTATTCAGGCTTTTTTCATGCGTTCCGCCAATATTTCCTATAGGTTCCTGTGCCAACCGCTATAAGCGCTTAAATAATGAAATGTCACATGTCGTTCTCTCTAACATGCTGCGACACTCTAATTAGTGCCTGAACGTTGATGCAGAAAAATTTTATTGATAAAATTTAAAGGTTGAGTTTAAGTAAATACTGGATAGCGCTAATGCTTCACTACGTGCCCCGCTTTCGCGGGAATGACATACGAGGCGGGAATGACACACGAGGCGGGAATGACACACAGGGCAGAAACAAACATTATGGAGCTTACAAAGGATCAACTTGTTGCATGGCTCAAAGATCATGATATCGAGGCTTATCGAGCGGAACAGATCATGAAGTGGATCTATTTTCGCCAGGCAGATGATTTTGAGATAATGACAGATATTAAGAAGGAAATCAGGCAGCTTCTCTCACTCAATTTCAGGATAGACCGTCTTGAGAAAAAGCAAATTGAAATATCGGAGGACGGCTCAAAAAAATACCTTTTCAAGCTGTCTGACGGGCAATGCATTGAAAGTGTGCTGATTCCTGAAAAGAATTATTATACTCTATGCATATCAAGCCAGGTGGGCTGCGCACAAGGATGCAAGTTCTGCCTTACCGCAAGGGGAGGTTTTGTGCGGAATTTAACAAAAGGTGAAATTCTGGCCCAGGTGCGCGACATTATGAACGATCTGGACGATCCAGAAAAACTGAAAAATATAGTTATGATGGGAATGGGTGAACCGCTGGCAAATTACAAAAATGTGATTGGCGCTATTGACACCATAACCGATACCAGGTGCGGACTTGGATTTTCAAATAACAAAGTCACACTTTCCACAGCAGGACTGGTTCCAAGACTATCAGTCCTGAACCAGGATGCAACTGTCAACCTGGCGATATCATTAAATGCAACAGACAATAAAACTCGTGACATGCTCATGCCGATAAACAAAAAATATCCTCTTGAAATTCTGCTTGACGCATGCCGCAAATATAGGTTGCCGCCCCGTCAAAGCATCATGTTTGAATATATTCTCTTGAAAAATATAAACGATTCCCCTGATGACGCAAACCGCCTTGCTAAATTGCTGCATTCAATAAAGGCAAAAATCAATCTCATACCATTTAATGAATATGAAGGCAGCAAATTCAAGTCACCGGAAGAGGAGGTAATTAATAACTTTAGAGAAATCCTGCGCAAAAATAATTACATCGTCATCATTCGCCGCAGCAAGGGCCGGGATATTTCAGCCGCATGCGGCCAGCTCAGAGTCAGGCAAGATAGCCCTTTAAAAAAATCCTGACCGTTTATGTTTGTTTGCCAGATTCCGGCTGAAGTTTATCCCGCACTTGATGCGGGGCCGGAATGACGTCACGAATGAATCAACACCAAGAATATCAATGCGTTAAAAGAACTTTGGACTCTCAACAGTAAGGGGCAAAAAATAAAAGGCGATTTATAGAGGCGTTTAATGTGATCCAGAAACCTCTATAAAACGATAAAAAATGTTGTATAGAGGCAAATAATGTGGCATATATTACTCTATAAAACTTCAAAAATCATTTTGTAGAGGAAAATTATGTTTTATGGACGAAGAGATGAACTAAGAAAACTCAATGGGCTTCTGGGAAAAAAAACAGCAAGTTTGGTGGTTGTAAGTGGGCGGCGGCGGATAGGGAAAAGTACCCTGATCCAGGAATTCAGCAAAAAATTTGATTTTTTTTGTGAAATTCAGGGCCTTGCGCCAAGAGATTCTATCACTGATGCAGATCAGCGTAAAAATTTCAGTGAACAGATGAAAAACATTTTTGATATTCCAGCGGTACCGCTGGAAAGTTGGAATGATGCGTTTTCACATCTTTCAAGCCATACACGAACAGGAAGAACCTTAATTCTTCTCGATGAAATTTCATGGATGGCGAGCAAGGATTCAGATTTCCCAGGAAAGCTTAAAATTGCATGGGACACAAGGTTTAAAAAAAATGACCATCTGGTTTTGGTATTGTGCGGGTCTGCTTCATCATGGATTGATAAAAATATCTTAAAGGATACGGATTTTGTAGGACGGATTTCTCTTGAAATAAATCTTGAAGAGCTGCCTCTATCAGATTGCAACAAATTCTGGCAGAGAAAGAAAAATCTGATTTCATCCATGGAAAAATTGAAGCTTCTTTCAGTAACAGGAGGAGTTCCTAAATATTTGGAAGAAATAAATATCAAGGAGAGCGCTGAAGAAAATATCAAAAAAATGTGTTTTGATAAAGGAGGTATTCTTCTTAAAGAGTTTGAAAAAATATTCAATGATATCTTTAACAAACGGGCTAAAATATATAAGGAGATCGTAAAAGCTCTTTCAAGACAAAATTGTTCCGTTAGTGAAATTGCAAAACTTACAGGAAGACCGCGAAACGGTGATATAAGTGAATATCTGCACGATCTGGAAGTATCAGGCTTTATCAAAAGAGATTATGTATATAATTTTAAAGGCAAACAATCCAGGCTGAGTAAATACAGAATAAAGGATAATTATCTAAGGTTTTATTTGAAATATATTGATCCGGTTAAAGCTAAAATAGAACAAGGATTGTTTCAATATACCGGAATCGAAAATCTACCCGGCTGGAATAGTATAATAGGTTTGCAGTTTGAAAATCTTGTTATGCATAATATACCTGCGGTTATTAAATATATCGGAATAGATTTTAATAGTATAATAAGCGCCTCGCCATATTTTCAAAATCCAACCAAAACAAACAAAGGCGCGTGTCAGATCGATATCCTCATTCAAACAAAATTTAATACGCTTTACCTGTGTGAAATTAAATTTCAGAAAAAAATAAATCGCAATGTGATCAATGAAATTGATAAGAAAATTGCAACCCTGAAAAAGCCTAAAAATATTTCCATTCGCCCGGTATTGATTTATGAAGGTGAACTAAGCGAATTTGTTGTGAAAAGTGATTTTTTTGATAAAATTATTTACTTTGGAAAGTTGCTGACAGATAGTTCATGATTGGACTTTGTTTGGTACGTCCCTTCTTTCATTACACCGGTAGGTGCCATGATATCATGCACATGTGTATTCTATACGGATCGATAAATCGGTAATTCGAGGCAAGAAGCTAACAAAGGCTAAAAGATATTCACTAACTGTTGACACGGCAGCCTTCTGCAAACTAATAGACCCTTAAACTGTAAATGTGAAGGGTGTCCCAAGATATAGTTCCGCAATTCTAATCTTCGGGAGCTTTCCGAAAACGACATAAACACGATATCAACCCTCAAGGCGCAGGACTTTCTATGCACACAAATTCTTTCAAAGCTAATTGTCATTGGGCGTGCGTGCATTGACAACACCGGGATGAATGGCTGTTAGACAGTAAAGCCCAGGAGCGAGAGCGGTTTCTTGTTATTTTTCACTTCGGGGGAATGGGAGAGAATCAGCTTTTTCTCCACCTTGATCCCTTTAAATTGCTCTCTGCCTTTCCCTTTGCCTCCTATCTCAACAACTACAGTCTCATCTGCCAGTTCTACCAGGAAGTCAGGAGTTTTCGCTCCTCGCCTAGCCTTAAATCCAGTCTTTTCAAGCAGTTGCAGACCACCTGCCCGCCATCGCTCTTGCCTAAAGGAGGCTGTTGCCGCAGGTCAAGACGTCCGCTCAGGCGAGGCGGGCGGGTCTGGGCTCCGGTTTTCACCGGAGTGACGACTTTTTACGACGCCATCTAAATTGCTACATTATATCAAATATTGCTTGATTTCTTCCGGGGAAATTCCAGACACTTTGAGGGTCTGAGAGCGCTGCGGCATTACGATCTTCACATCAACCTGAACATTGTTTGGGGCCTTGCTGTATCCGGCGCATATTGCCGCCGCAAAAATAATAATTTCTTTACTGCCTCCATGCGGTACTACAACAAAGGGGCCGGGGAAATTATTTACCTTGATAACAGTGTCTGCGTCAGGATTGTAATATCTTTTTATTTGTTCATTGTCGCTTTTTGTGCGCCCGACTATTATCTTTGTGTTTTTGTCCAGACGCAGATGCCGGCCGTGCTTTAGAAGATGAAGTTCTTCTTCTGTAAATTCTTCCTGGTGGTTAAATAAGTCCCTTAGACGCGCGGAATAACCTTTGTCTGTCAGGAGACAGCCGCCTGCTGCGGAAGGATAATCGGTAATACCGAATCCCCCGGCAATTTTTATCTGCATCTTGCGTGATCTTCCGGTAATATCGAGAAGAAGGTCTCTGTTCACAAGCCCTTTTTTTTCAGGTATGGTAACCGGAAGTTTTGCCGCGCTCAATGGGCGCAAAATAAAGCCGTCACAGCCTGATTGCTTTTCAACATAACGAAGTGACGGTTTTGTCTGGGACATTGGACGCTGTCCGAGCACCTCGCCGCTGAAAAGAAAATCAAATCCCTTTTCTTTCATTATAGCGCCTGCAAGCCTGAACATTAGGGCATGACAGTCCATGCAGGGATTCATATGCTTTCCGTATCCGCATGGGGGGTTTTTCAGCATTTCAAGATAGATCCGGGTAATATTTTTAACGGTTATCGGTATCCCTGTTATCTGCGCGGCATGCAAAGCCTTTTCAGATGAAAAAAACGGGGTTTCAAAGGTTACCCATTCAACCTCTATCCCCTGTTTGCGCAAAATCAGCGCCGATAAAATACTATCAAGGCCGCCGGAGCAAAGACCAAGCGCCCGCACTTTCTTTGGATGTAAAATCATCATATTAATGAACACACCCCTAAATCCCCTCTTATTAGAGGGGACTTGAACAATTATCGTAACCGTTCACGGGTTCAGAGGTTCAAGGTTCAAAGGTTCAGGATAAAGCTATTAGCCATTAGCTGTTAGCTCTTAGCTGAATGTGTTAACAGTTTGATTTTTTAATCTAAAGACTAATTGCTAAAAGCTAACTGCTAACAATCTTCGATTTGAAAATATTGGTGCATAGCAGTTAGCCCGGCACTCCAAGAAAAATAACCCTGAACCTCTGAACCGTGAACGGTTACCAATTATCTAACCGCACAGGTCACAATTATTTGACTTTTTACAAAACAGTCAATTTTTGTTATATAAAAAACATAATGCAAATCAAAGCTCGCGCAAAAAAGATTCGTAAAATACTAAAAAGCGCATATCCAAAAGTCAAGACCCAACTCCATTACAGGAATCCATTTGAGCTTCTTGTGTCGACCATATTGTCAGCCCAGTGTACAGACAAACAGGTAAACAGCGTAACAAAAGATTTATTCAAAAAGCTGGCTACTCCATATGATTTTGCCGGCGCGCGTAATGAGACTATTGAAAAATTAATCCGTTCCACCGGCTATTATAGAAACAAGGCTAAAAATATCAAAAACTGCTCTGCAATCCTCGTAAAAAAGCACAAGGGCATGGCGCCTGAAACCCTTGATGAACTTGTAAATCTGCCCGGCGTAGGGCGTAAAACCGCCAATGTGGTTCTTGGCGCTGCTTTTGGAATTCCGGGCATAGTCGTGGATACCCATGTTGCAAGGATTGCAAAAAGGCTCGGGCTGACAAAAAATAATGATCCGGTAAAGATCGAGTTCGATCTAATGAAGATAGTTCCCAAAAAAGAGTGGAGCGATTTTTCTCTGCGGCTTATTTATTTTGGAAGATCTGTCTGCAAGGCAAGAAATCCTGATTGCCCGTCCTGTCCACTTTATGAGCTGTGTTTATATGTTACAAGCAGCCAATAAAGATAAACCCCGCAAAGACTGCCGAGGATATCAGCCAAAACATCCATGATATCTGCATTTCTGCATGTAACAAAATACTGGTGCAGTTCATCGCTTATTCCATAAAAAGATGATGCAAGTATGCTGAGTGTAATAACCAGCTTGATATTGTTTTTCAACCGCGTAGTTTTAAAAGCTCTTAAAAACAGGGCACCAAGAACAGCATAGACAGAAAAATGGAGAAGCTTATCCATGTAGGGCAGGTCAGGAACGGTTTCAGGGGATGGACAAGAAGACTGGATGAAAATAATGAGGCAGTAAATTATAATGGGAAACCAGTAAAATAAAAGATTCTTATATCTTTCTGTCACGACCAGGTAATTTCCATCTCCAGTTTTCTTTCAGTTATATGCTCAAGTACTCTTTTTAGAAACTCCTCCATATTAATGCCATATATGACATTACCATCCAGGGTTCTGACAGAAAGAGTTCCTGATTCTTTCTCCTTTTTCCCAATAGTCAGTATAAGGGGAATTTTATTTACCTGGGCCTCACGGACCTTTTTATTCAGGCTTTCCGTTCTGCTGTCTACCTCTGTGCGAAGCCCCGCCTTTACAAGTGTTGCTTGCACTTCGTTCGCGTATGAAACAAGGTCATCATTTATCGGCAGTATAATTACCTGCACCGGCGTCATCCATAATGGGAACTTTCCTGCAAAGTGTTCGATCAAAATGCCGAAAAATCTCTCAATAGAGCCGTAAATTACCCTGTGAATCATCAAAGGACGGTATTTTTCATTGTCCTTTGCAATATACGACAGATCGAATCTTTCAGGCAGCGCCATATCCAGTTGTATGGTTCCGCACTGCCATGTCCTGTTCAGGGCATCTTTTATATGCATATCTATCTTTGGACCATAAAAAGCGCCGTCACCTTCGTTAATATTATAATCCATACCGTAAATCTTGAGAGCCGACTTTAAGCCTTCTGTAGCAATCTCCCATTGTTTATCCGTGCCGATAGATTTTTCAGGACGTGTTGAAAGCTCTAAATGGAAACCAAGCCCGAAAGTGCTGTAGATACGTTCTACCAGTCTAAACACACCCAGGATTTCATCTTCAATCTGTTCAGGAGTCATAAAAATGTGCGCATCATCCTGATGAAAAGCCCTGACTCTAAACAGGCCTGATAAAACACCGCTTAATTCGTGCCTATGAACAAGCCCGATTTCAGCGGCACGGATCGGCAAATCTTTGTATGAGTGGGGCTTTACGCCATAAAAAAGCATTCCGCCCGGGCAGTTCATTGGTTTAATGGCATATTCTGTTTCATCCACCATGGATGTATACATGTTTTCGCGATAGTTTTCCCAGTGGCCGCTTTTTTCCCATAGGCTGCGGGAAAGCATAACAGGGGTTTTTATCTCAACATAACCTGCGGCCTTGTGTTCAAAGCGCCAGTAATCTATTAGAGATCTCCATATAACAAGCCCTTTTGGGTGAAAAAAAGGCATTCCAGGAGCCTCTTCATGAAAGCTGAAAAGATCCATTGCCATGCCGATTTTTCGATGGTTCCTCTTTTTTGCCTCTTCCAGAAAATTCAGATATGCGTTCAGCTCTTTTTTGTTGAAAAAGGCGGCGCCGTAAATTCTCTGAAGCTGTGGCTTTGTCTGATCGGCGCGCCAGTAAGCGCCTGAAACCTTCATAAGCTTTACTGCTTTTACAAATCCTGTGTGTGGGATATGGGGGCCGCGGCACAAATCTGTAAAATCTCCCTGTTCATAGAGGGATATTGTCCCATCTTTTAGCTCTGAAATCATTTCCAGTTTATAAGGCTCGTTTATATAAAAATCCATTGCTTCAGATTTTGATACTTCTTTCCTTTTAAATGGAATCTTTGCCTTTATGATTTTTTTCATCTCAGCTTCAATTTTCGGGAAGTCCTCTTCAGAAACCGGCTCCATGTCAATATCGTAATAAAAACCGTTTTCTACAACAGGCCCAATTGTAAGCTTTGCTCCAGGAAAAATATGTAAAATCGCCTGGGCCATAACATGCGCGGCGCTGTGACGAAGAATTTCGAGCGCTTCCGGCTCCCTGGTTGTAATAAATCTTACAGACGAATCCCTGGTAATCTTTGTGTTTAAGTCAACAATTGCTGAATCAAGCTCCATGGCTACGCAGTTTCGCGCAAAATCATCTGAAATGCTCATCGCCACGTCAAAACCGGTAGGCATGTTGTCAAAACTCTTTATATTACCATCAGGAAATGTTATATTTATCATAATATGCTCACAGCAATATTTTTTACCAAGAACGCGAAGATAAAGAAAAACCCTTCGTGTTTTTCGTTGTGATTAATAATAAAATCGGCTAACTTAATGACATTAAATAAAATATAATTATCTATGAGAATCGGCCGTGCAGGTCAAGGATAAAAATGAAAAATTGCGGCAGTTTAAATTATCAAATTATAGATACCGCATCTAAGCTCAAAGATGTCGCTCTTCTCTTAAAAAATGAAAAAACCATTGCCGTTGATTTGGAAGCAGACTCCATGTTTCATTTTAAGGAAAAAGTATGTCTTGTTCAGATAGCGACAAAAAGAATAAATGTAGTTATAGATACTTTGCAGATCAAAGACCTTTCTTTGCTTAAGCCCTTCTTTGCAAATCGTGATATCAAAAAAATATTTCACGGAGCAGATTATGATGTTCGCTCTCTATACAGGGATTTTCGCATAAAAATAAACAATCTGTTTGACACCCAGATTGCATGCATGTTCTCAGGCATTAAGGGAACCGGTCTTGATGCGGTTCTTCAGCAAAGATTCAAAATAAAGCTTGATAAAAGATTTCAGAAAAAAGACTGGTCAAAAAGGCCCCTGCCGGATGAAATGATAGAATATGCTGCCTGCGATGCAATCTACCTTCTCCCTTTAGCTGCAATACTCGAAAAAGAGCTTGCTGAAAAAGGACGTCTTTCCTGGGTATATGAAGAATGCGCAATTTTAAGCAAGGTGAGACCTCCCGCGTTAAATAGCGACCCATTATATCTAAAGTTTAAAGGAGCAGGGCGGTTAAACCGGAGATGCCTTGCTGTTCTTGAATATCTTCTTCAGTCTCGCCGGAAAATTGCAAAAAAGAAAGACAAGCCCCTGTTTAAGATTTTTTCCAATAACTCAATGATAAAACTTGCTGAGGCAAAGCCGGTAAATTTGCGGCAATTAAAAAAATCAAATGCATTAAGCGCCAGGCAAATCGACATGTATGGCAATGTCCTGGTAGAGGTAATAAATAAGGCTTTGAATTTACCTGAAAACAAGCTTCCGGTTTATCCCCGCACCAAGGCTCCTGTAGAAAAACCTGAAGTTAAGGAAAGAATGAAAGCTCTTAAACCTTGGAGAGATAATAAAGCCAAAGCTCTTGAGATAAATCCTTCTCTGGTATTAACCAAAGCGATGATAAACACTCTTGCCATCTACAATCCACTTGATAAAAGCGATATTGAAAGAATTAAGGAGCTAAAGAACTGGCAGAAAAAGGAATTTGGAGAAGATATAACTGCGGTTTTAAGAAAGGTAAAATAGACGTAACACTTTAGCCTTTTGAAAAAGAGCCTGACAGGATAACAGGATAAACAAGATTTTATTTAAAGTGCTCAAACAAAGTTAACTATCATTGTAGCTATCCAGTAAATCATAAAATGTTATCGCAACATAAAGAAGGTACATATCTGATGGGAAATTGTATTATTGCTGAGTAAGTTCTCAATCATTCCTGGTAAAAAAATCAGAATTTCCGTCTTCGCGAGAATAATAGCCATGTAGATTTATTTAATATTTTTTGTGATCACAAAGCTGATATAAAACATAAAAAATCCTCCCTGCCCCCCTTTGTCAAAGGGGGATTTAGATTTGGATTAACCCTCCAGAGGCGGGCAGGCAGGAAAAGTTTCGATAATTTAAATCCTGAATATCCTGTAAATCCTGTCAAATGAATAATATTTAAAAGAACTAAAGTGTTACCAACTCTTTTATCTTTTCTACTACATAGCCTTGCTGATCGTCTGAAAGTTCGGGGTATATGGGGAGTGCAAGTGTGTGTGAGGCCGCATATTCAGCCGCAGGAAAGTCGTCTTTTTTGTAATTCAGATATGAAAGGCATTCCTGGAGATGCAGCGGCACCGGGTAGTAAATCTCCGTTCCTATTTTCGCATCATTTAAAAAAAGGCGAAGCTCATCCCTTTTTTCCTTAAGACTTATCACAAACTGGTTGTATATATGCCGGTTTTCCTTTTCAAGCGGCAGCTTAATAATATCTTCTAAGCCGGCATCAGCAAAAAACTCCCTGTATTTACGGGCATTTTCCTGGCGGGCCTTTGTCCAGTTGTCAAGGTGCGATAGCTTTATGGAAACGATTGCGGCCTGCAATGCATCCAATCTGAAATTGCCGCCGATTACTTTATGATAGTACTTTGGACTTCCCCCATGCCCCCGGAGTATTCGCAGTTTATCACACAAGGCCTTGGAATTTGTGGTTACGATTCCTCCATCGCCAAAAGCTCCAAGATTTTTTGAAGGAAAAAATGAAAAACATCCAAAATCACCCATAGCGCCTGCCCGCATTACATTATGTTCGGCTCCAATGGCTTGTGCCGCATCCTCAATAACAATCAGGTTATATTTCTTAGCTATCTTTAAAATGCTTTGCATATCCGCACACTGGCCATAAAGATGAACCGGCATTATTGCCTTAATACCGGCCCGCTCTTCTTCGCTCATATCGGCTATAACCCTGTCAATGCATTCAGGAGAGATATTATATGTATCCGGATCAATATCTACAAAAACCGGCCTTGCGCCTGTGCGAACTATTGCGCCGGCTGTTGCAAAAAAGGTATACGGTGTGGTTATCACACCGGCCTGATGCCCGATATCAGCGGCCATAAGTGAAATAAGCAAAGCATCTGTGCCTGATGAAACACCTACTGCATAATGCGTGCGGCAATAGCCGGCGATTTCCTTTTCAAGCGCCTCAACACGAGGCCCTAAAATAAAATACTGGCTCTCAAAGATTTCTTCAACAACCTTTAAGACATCATTTTTAATGGTTTTATACTGGCTTTTAAGATCGAGTAAAGGTACTTTCATAATAAATTAAGTGTTAAGTGTTAGGATACAGATCCCTGCTCCCCCATAAGTGCTAAGTTATTTTGCAAACGTTTACAGATTGCCATTTATGCCATACGGGGTTGTTTTGCAAGATGAACGTCGAACATATTAAAAGATGAACGTCCAACATCGAACATTGAACATCGAACGTCGAATAATGATGTCGCTCCGCTCCTCAAATTATTCTAAAATCAAATGAAAAAACAAACACCAAATGAGAAACAAAGGTTCAGGGTTCAAAGGTTCAGTGGTTCAGATCGAAACTTGAAACCCGTAACCAGCAAAAACCTCTGACCTCTGACATCTGTTTCTTCATCTTTTCCCATTTAACGTTCGATGTTCGATGTTCGATGTTCATTTTTTTCAGCCCTCCCCGGCAAAAACAATTTAGCGCTTATGCGCCGACCTCTGACCCCTTAATCATCTGCACCTGAATAATATAAAGCGGCCTGCTTCCTGGGTTAGTCACTTCAACAGCGTCCTTATCAGAAATAAGAATTGATTCCCCTTTTTCAAAGAACCTTGTTTGTTTATCTGATTTAATCTTTGCGCAGCCTTTTATTATAAGCAAATGCTTTGTTACTGACACGACACCCCCTCCCAAACCCCCCCCCGTGAAGGGGGGGGGCGGGGGGGGGGTGTTTAATTGAAATGTTGAACCCGGTAATATTATTTATTTTGACACAGTAAAATAATATCTTTTTTGCAAAAAAGTTAAAAAAACCCATGG
>JAUWQO010000166.1 GCA_030610995.1 Desulfobacterales bacterium | reverse complement strand
CTCTGACCTCCGGCTCCTAATCCTCTAATCCTCTAATCCTCTAATCCTCTAATCCTCTAATCCTCTAATCCTCTAATCCTCTAATCCTCTAATCCTCTACCCTTTCCCCATATATATCATCCACAACCCTATAAGCATTAGCACAAATCCGAATTTTCGGAGGGCGCTGTCCGGCATTTCAAGAATTTTCTGAACCCAAAACTTCATCTTTTCAGGAAATGCAAAATAGGGAAGCCCTTCAACTATCATTACCATTCCAAGCACACACAGAAAAAATTCCATTTAATTCCTCTTTTTTTATCACGAAAACACGAAAGTACGAAAACACGAAATTAAGACTATACTTTATAATACACATCCACCTTGCTGACACCTGACCACTGGCTTCTGACCCCTTCCTAATTGAGCTTTGGCTTAATGAGGGTTTAAACTTATGCGGCATGTTTTGTCAAAACAAAATGGCTTGACTATGCGCTATAATAGGATATAAATTAATTAGGGTTCAGGGATTAGAGATTAGAGATTTTGAACCGCAGAACAAGGAACCGCAGAATGCCCGCCTGCCATGCATTCCAATTGGTGTTAAGGTGATAAATGTTACCATACCATCACTTTACGGTATTCTACACGAACAACGTAAAGGCATTGCGGGCAGGTCGAAGTGAAGAATATTGTTTTGTTGCTTTAAAAAACTTCTGCTGTTCGAAATTCCTTGTTCGATATTCGATATTCAAAATGTAAGGCTGCCAACTTAAAGCGGGACAATTCGTAGGGTGGGCACTGCCCACCATCAATGGCGATTGTTGCAAACCGGGTAGAATGGTGGGCATTGCCCACCCTACTCTGTAACTCCCTGAGATTTCAAGGTGTCCCGGCTTAAGTTGCTAGCCAAATGTAAAACAGGCTAAATCCTGCTCCAAGCAAGACTAAAAGACGAAGGTTTTAAACATGGTGAATGAAAAAAAATAAAATTTTCCCCCTCTGTGGGCTCTGTGATCTCTGTGGTTAACAAAATATAATTATGGAATTTGAACCGGTTATAGGGCTTGAAGTTCATGCCCAGCTAAAGACAAAAACAAAAATTTTCTGCAACTGCTCAACATCGTTCGGAGCTCCTCCAAACACCCATACATGTCCCGTATGTCTCGGCATGCCCGGGGCGCTTCCAGTGCTGAATAAAAAGGTCGTTGAATACAGTCTGCGTACGGCCCTGGCCACAAACTGCAAAATCAACCGTGAAAGCAGGTTTGCCCGCAAAAACTATTTTTATCCCGACCTTCCAAAAGGGTACCAGATCTCCCAGTACGAACTTCCTATCGCAGAGCATGGATTCCTAAAAATAGAAGCCCAAGGCCGCAAAAAAGAGATCGGCATCACAAGGATACACATGGAAGAGGATGCCGGCAAACTTACCCACGACCCTTCACGGCCATTGAGCATGGTCGATTTCAACAGGACAGGGGTTCCCTTAATCGAGATCGTAAGCGAGCCGGATATCAGGTCGCCCGAAGAGGCGGGCGCCTATCTCAGACAGCTCAGGTCGATTGTCCGGTACCTTGGCGTATGCGACGGTAATATGGAGGAAGGAAGCTTCAGGTGTGATGCAAATGTATCGATCAGGCCGGTTGGATCTGAAACTTTCGGCACACGCGCAGAGCTTAAAAATTTAAACTCCTTTAAGCATGTTGAAAAGGCGCTGCATTACGAGATAATCAGGCAAAGGGAAATTCTTGCTGAAAGCGGCCATGTGATCCAGGAAACAAGGCTGTGGGATCCTGATAAAAACAGGACAACTTCAATGCGATCAAAGGAGGAGGCGCACGACTACAGATATTTTCCAGACCCGGACCTTTTGCCCCTTGTAATTGACGACAACTGGATTAATAATGTAAGAAAAAGCCTGCCCGAACTTCCCAGTGCAAAAACAAAGCGCTTTATAAAGGAATTTTCCCTTTCTTCAAATGATGCAGTCCAGCTTACTTCAAGCCGGCAGCTTGCCGACTTTTTTGAAGAATGCGTCCGGCAATTCCCCGATTCCAAGCAGGTCAGCAACTGGATCATGGGGCCACTCACGGCTCTTTTGAATGCCAAAGGAAAAACAATATCTGAATCCCCGGTTTCAGCCACCAGCCTTGCAGAGCTGCTCAAACTTATTGAAAAAGGAACCATAAGCGGCAAAATCGCAAAAACGATATTTGAAGAAATGGCGCAAACAGGCAAGGCCCCAGACCAGATAGTTAAGGAAAAAGGGCTTGTCCAGGTTACAGATGTTTCCGCAATAAAAGAAGTTGTATTAAAAGTACTTGCCGCATGCCCCAAAGAGGTGGAAAGCTACAAAAAGGGAAAGACAAAACTTTTAGGCTTTTTTGTCGGCCAGGTAATGAAGGAAACAAAAGGCAAAGCAAATCCAAAGATTGTGAATGATATCCTGCGAGAAAAACTTAAAGAAAAATAAAAGGTAACTATTCAGCCATAGATTCACACAGATGAACGCAGATGGTTTAAATATAAAGAAAAAACATCAGTGACAATCAGCGTAAATCCGCGGCTGAATAGTTAGAATAAAAGAAAGATTAATCACGAAAAAGATGATTGAAAAAAATGACAAGACAAAGTAAATTCCCAAGAGGATGGGATGAAAAGCGGGTGAAACGCGTGCTCGAACATTATGAAACCCAGTCAGAGGATGAAGCTGTTGCAGAGGATGAAGCAGCTTACGAAGATACTAATCAGACTTTTATGGAAATCCCTAACGAATTGATACCTGTTGTTCGTGAACTTATAGCGAAAAAGACTGGGTTGACTCCAAATGTTTGAGCAGAACAAGCGGCAGCGCCACTAAGAACGCAGAGCAACTTTTTGTTTTTATTTCTCTCTGTGATCTCCGTGGGCTCCGTGGTAAAAAAATATGAAGGAGGATTTTTTGAAAACATCAATATTTAAAACCAGCAGGCTCCTTTTTTTCTGTCTGCTAACCTTAGCGATAATAAGCGGCTCTGCGCTTTCTGCATCCGCAAAACAAAGCCGGATTGCAATTGTGCCGTTTACGATGAATGCTGAAAAGGATCTTGCCTTTTTAAGGGAAGGGATCCATTCCATGCTGACATCACGGCTTTCGTGGGAAGGCAAGGTTGCTGTGATCGGCAGGGAGAAAACAGGAAAAGCGCTTGAAAATATTTCCGGGCCGATAGACGAAGAACTTGCGCGAAAAATCGGCGCCAGTCTAAATGTCGATTACGTGCTATACGGCAGCCTGACTGTTTTTGGAAACAGCGTAAGCATTGATTCAAAGATTGTTGATATTTCCGGCACACGGCCTCCTCTTTCATTTTTTAACCAGAGCCGGGGCATGGAAGAGGTGATCCCGCGCATTAATCTGTTTGCCGAAGAGATCAATGAAAAGGTGTTTGGCAGAAAAATCGCGGTCAGGCAGCTTCCGCAAAGAGCTCCCGCACAAACGCCGTCCCAATATATCCATCCGGAACGTCTGTTTTCAGGAGAGTTCCTTGGGCCTGAGGAAGCGGGCGGAGGCAGGTCTCCCTTTGTCATGACCGGCCGCGGCGATGCCGGCCCGGGATTCTGGAAGAGCAAAAACTTCAGGATACAGATAAGGGGGCTTGCTCTTGGAGATGTGGACGGTGACGGTAAGACCGAAACAGTTACAATCTCAAGCCAGAGCATTTATATATACCGGTCCGAAGGCGGCCGCTTTATTAAGATTAAAGAGATAAACGGTGAAACATACCACAAGTATATTGCCGTTGATGCGGCGGACGTAAAAAAAGACGGCATCGCAGAGATATTTGTCACATGCTTGAACACGAACTCAAAAAGGCTTGAATCCTTTGTGCTGGAATGGAATGGAAATGACTTTGAGCATATTGTAAAAGATGAAAACATCTATTACAGGGCGTTTGTTCACCCGGAGCGCGGGCATCTGCTTCTTGGCCAGAAAAGGGGAATTTCAGATCTTTTCCTTTCAGGAGTCTATGAACTTGCCTGGATCGGCGGGAGATATGAGCTGCAGAATAGAGTTAGCCTGCCGAAAGACGTAAACGTTTTCAGTTTTGTCATGGGCGATGTGATGAATAACGGAAGCGAAATGGTTGTGCTCTTTGATGAGGAAGACCGCCTGCGCATCTTTACTCATGCCGGCGAGCAGGAGTGGAAGAGTGAAGACCGCTTTGGCGGCAGTGAAAACTATCTGGATACTCCTGAATCGGAAGACCGCGTATACCTGCCTCACAGGATTTTTATAACAGACCTTGACAGCAACAACAAAAACGAGGTTGTGGTGGTAAAGAACCATTCTCTTTCAAGCCGCCTCTTCAAGCGGTACCGCCGTTACAGCGGAGGCCAGTTTGAATCTCTTTCATGGGACGGATTAGGGCTTTCCAAAAACTGGCATACCCGCAAGGCCTCAGGCTATTTCAGCGACTATGCGATCGGCGATATTGACAATGATGGAGAGCTTGAGCTTGTGGCTGCAGTGGTAAGCAAGCGGGAGTCTGTGGGACAAAAGGCAAAAAGCTCAATTATAAGCTATGATCTTGCGCCGCTGATGGGGGAATAGAGGATTAGAGGATTGAAAAAAGATGAACATCGAACACCCGCCCGCCTCGCAAGCGAGAGCGTTGCGGGCAGGTCGAACGTCCAACATCGAATGTTGAATGGGAAAAGATAAGGGAAAAGATGAATATCGAATGTCGAACAAGGAATTTCGAATTATGAAGTTTTTTACTTCGACATTCTGCGGTTCCTTGTTCTGCGGTTCTGCGGTTCAAAATTCCTCTTAATCGTTCACCACGGAGAACACAGAGCTCACAGAGTAAGCTTTTTATAATTTAACCCTCTGTGGTCTCCGTGGGCTCTGTGGTAAAATAATAAAAAGTGGAGGATAATATGCTAATTCCAACCAAAATTCAGATTGATAAAACAAATTACGAATTTATCAAACACGCCTGCAAAACTCTGCATTACAAAAGTCTGAGCGAATATATGCGAGAGGCCATCAACACCAAAGTGGCTGAAGACCGCAAAAAGCTCAGAGAACTGGAAAGAATAGCGGCCATGGAGATGATCGACAAAGCGTCGTATGATAATATTTTTGAATCAATAGAGGGAGAAGATTTTGAGAGCCGGTGAAATATATTGGGTAAATCTTGATAAAAAAGTCAATTGCCTTAATTCTGGATATTCAACCGGAACAGTGCGAATAATAAGTGTTAGATGTTAAGGGATTAGGGGATTAAGGGATTAGAGGGACTTGAATATAGTAATTCAGATATCAGATAAAGAAAAAACCGATATGTTATTTAAGTTACTCAACGAAAAAGCCGATATGTTATTTATTTAAATAAAAAAAGCTTGACAATACAGTATGATATATATAAATGTGTTAAAACTGGTTTAAAGATTAAGGATTAAGGGTTAGAAATTAAAGGTTTTTCTTAACACTTAACATCTAACACTTATTTTATAACAAAAAGCTTGACGATACAGGATGATACATATAATTAGATCAAAATTAGCTTAATCTCTACTAAAGGATTAGGGCTGCCCTTTACCCATAAGTGTTGAGACATATTTTTATCCTTAATTAACAATTAGTTATTAACAATTGGTTATTGATTATTTATTTTATGTTTTTATATTTATGCCAAAAAAGCCAATAATAATAGTTAATAATCAATTGAT
>JAUWQO010000125.1 GCA_030610995.1 Desulfobacterales bacterium | reverse complement strand
ATCAATTGATTATTAACTATTATTATTGGCTTTTTTGGCATAAATATAAAAACATAAAATAAATAATCAATAACCAATTGTTAATAACTAATTGTTAATTAAGGATAAAAATATGTCTCAACACTTATGGGTAAAGGGCAGGGTTAGACTGATGTCCCTTAAGCCCCATTTATTTCACACCGCTTTTTATTAAGGCTTCTGCCAAGGGGTTATTAAAGGGCTTCTTTGCTTTTGAGCCACGGTTTTGAGGCTTTTTAAAACCCGGACTTTCCACCGCAGCATCTGACTTCTCGGCTTGCGATTTCATTGAGAGAGAAATCCTGTTTCTGGCAAGGTCAACTTCGAGCACGGTTACTGCCACCTTTTGCTGAACCTTTACAATATCCGCAGGATTTTTCACAAACCTGTCTGCCATCTGGCTGATATGAACAAGGCCGTCCTGATGCACACCGATATCAACAAAAGCGCCGAATGCGGTGATATTTGTCACGATACCGGGAATTTTCATTCCAGGTCTCAGGTCTTCGATTTTTTCAATACCATCGGCAAATGTGAATTCTTCGAATTTTTCTCTTGGGTCACGTCCTGGTTTCGCCAGTTCATCAAGGATATCATTCAGTGTGGGTATTCCCACTGAATCAGTGACATATTTTGAAACATCTATTTGATCCCTGATGTCAGATTTATTTATGATATCAACGATCGTGACCCCAAGGTTTTTGGCCATGACGTCAACAATATGATAACTTTCAGGATGCACTGCGCTTGCATCCAGGGGGTTTTCACCGTCAGGGATCCTTAAAAAACCCGCAGACTGTTCAAAGGCCTTGGGGCCGAGGCGCGGGACATTTGCCAACTGCTTCCTGGACATGAACGGCCCATTTTCCTCACGATACGCAACAATGTTTTTTGCGATTGCAGCGCTCAGGCCTGAAACATACGTAAAGAGTTGGGCGCTGGCCCTGTTCAGATCGACACCGACACCGTTAACACAACTCATAACAACATCATCAAGTGTCTGTTTCAGGGCTCTTTGATCAACATCATGCTGGTATTGACCAACACCTATTGATTTTGGATCGATTTTTACAAGCTCTGCAAGTGGATCCATCAGGCGTCTTCCGATGGATACAGCCCCGCGCACAGTTAGATCATGATCGGGGAACTCTTCCCTTGCCGTTTCAGAAGCTGAATATATTGACGCACCGCTTTCATTGACCATTACAATCTGCACAGGCTTTGAAAAAGGGACAGCCTTGACAAAGGCTTCTGTTTCCCTGCTGGCTGTACCGTTTCCCACAGCGATGGCCTCAATCTCAAACTGTTCGCACAGGGATTTTATCTTTTCGGTTTCTGCAAGAGCCTTTTTTTCAGACATATGGGGATAAACAGTATCATAATGAAGCAGTTTCACCTGCCGGTCAAGACAGACAATTTTACACCCGGTTCTGAATCCCGGGTCTATTCCCATGACGCGTTTTGCTCCCAGGGGTGGGGAAAGCAAGAGCTGGCGAAGGTTTTCCGCGAATACTTTTATCGCTTTGGTCTCAGCCCTTTCTTTTGCATGGAGCCTGATTTCAGTTTCCATGGAATGGGAAAGAAGACGTTTGTAGCAATCCTTTACAGCCGGCTTTACTTGCGCGGAATCATCCGCCTCTCCTTTAACAAACAGATTTTCAAGTATAACTATTGCCTCCTCTTCATCGGGCAATATGTCAAGGTTCAGAAAGTCTTCGCCTTCGCCCCGTCTCATGGCCAGCATCCTGTGAGAAGGAACACCGGCAACCGGTTCCTCCCAGTCAAAATAGTCCCTGAATTTAGCTCCTTTTTCCTCCATGCCTGAGGCAACCCGGCATTTAACCGTGGCTTTAGTGAAAAAGAGGTTTCTAAGTTTGGCCCTGGCCGCACCATTCTCATTTATTATTTCCGCAATGATGTCTCTGGCCCCGGCAAGGGCATCTTCAACCGACTCAACCTCCTTTTCAGGATCGATGAAAGATTCCGCCTCTTTATCGGGATTTGCTCCTTTCTGCTCAAAAATCATCATAGCGAGAGGTTCCAGCCCTTTTTCCTTTGCCATAACAGCTCTTGTCCGCCGTTTTGGCTTATAGGGGAGATAGATGTCTTCAAGCGCGGCCATGGATTCCGCGGCAAGAACCCTTTCTTGAAGTTCATCCGTCAGGTGATCGTGTTTTTCAAGGGATTTGAGAATCGTTCCTTTTCGTTCTTTCAGTTCCCTTAGCTGGTTCAGCCTGTCCCTGATAGCCATAACAGCGACTTCATCAAGACTTCTTGTTGCTTCTTTTCTGTAACGCGCGATAAACGGAATTGTCGAGCCTTCTGCAAGAAGGGAAACTACCGCCTGAACCTGATTATCATTTATGTTCTGTTCTTTGGCAATTTTTGATATAAATGTATCTTTTTTCATAGTCTCCCGGTATTAATTCACTTTTTTAAATATTGTTCACAAGATGCTGGGTTATATTCGGTTTTGTTCCAGGAGACAAAATATCTACAGGTTCGATATTTGTCAAGATAGCTGCTCTTTTAAAACATCTTCTTTACAATTCTGATATGCATTGATACAAAAGAAGCCCGAAAGGGCTTGCGGCTGGATATTCCAATCACTTGCATCCCTTATCAGGTCTGGGTAGGATCGATTTTGTTTATGTGAAAGAGCAAAATCTGGAAGATTATTTTGACTTCCTGGAAGAAATTGGCGCCTTTAAGTCAAAGAAGATTAAGACAAAATTTTATGATGCAGAGTTTGAGTTATAATACATGAAAATATGCGTTTCATAACATGTTAAAGGGTTGTATGTGATTATTATAGATATCGAATTCAGTAAAATATTTAGATGTAATCCCCCTTGTTGAACTTTATTGCCTCGACAGTGGAGGTAACGAGGGCTTTGTTGAGGATATCCTTCATTCCATCTTCATCTGGCAGTGAATTTAAAAGGGATAACATATTTTCTGTTTCACTTTGCATCTCGGTGACAAGAGGATACATCTCCTTGGAATATAGGGACGTACTCAACTTTTAAACTTGGGGGAATATAGGGGACATACTCAACTATTAAACTTGTGAGGACTATGGAAACGTCCATAGGTTAAAAGTTTTCTTTCATGAGTTTGTTGATGCCTGGATGTAACATATTAATATTTCAACTTTTTTGCATAACACATATGAGTTTTCCGTGGCAAGGAGCATTGTTATGATATCCGACCGTAACGAAAAGAGACATGAGCCCAGAACTGAAGTAGATCAGTATTATAGCGTGGAACTTTCAAGCCCTGATGCCAGCTTAAGATATCAATTCAGAATATGGAATTTATCGTCAAGAGGCATATGTGTCGTGGTCAAAGAGGATTCTGATTTGCTGAAACATCTGGAGGTTGGTAACATATTGAATATGAAGTACTATCCTGCTGATTCATCATGTCCGAAAGAATACCTAAAAACACAGATTAAGCATATCACCAAAGATAAGCATGGGCGATTCAGGAACCATGTTCTGGTTGGCTTGTTCATCTTAGAAAAACAAGGATCTGATCAGTAAGATAAGTGTAAGATAACATACTCAACACTGGGGGAAAAATGGAAAAAAGGAAGGGATACAGGGGACGTATTCAACTATTAAACTGGATTCTTGGCTGCCCGGTTTTGTGAAGTGAGGAGATTATGGAAAATAATTATCATGGTTTTTTTAAGGGACAGTTTCTTGTATCTATGCCGGGCATGACAGATCCGAACTTTTTCCAGACAGTTACCTGTATTTCCGATTATACCCAGGAAGGCGCTGTGGGTATTATTGTGAATCGGCCTCATCCCGCCATACGTGGAAAGGATGTTTTTGATGAGCTTAAAATAAACTATGTTCCCAGCTCTGAATCAATGCCAATATATATTGGCGGGCCTGTTCATATTGGTGAAATTTTTATTCTGCATGGACCTCCATTTAACTGGGAGGGCTGTCTTATGGTTACACCTTTTCTGGCCATGAGCAACAGCAAGGATATTGTAGAGGCGATAGCAATGGGCGAGGGGCCTGAAGCCTTCATTATGAGTATAGGATGTGCCGGCTGGGGTAAAGGTCAGCTTGAATCGGAGATAAAGGAAAATGTATGGCTGACATGCCCAATTTCTGAAAGGATTATTTTTGAGATACCGGTTGAGTATAGGTGGGAAGAGGCTGTGAAAAAAATGGGAATAGATCCGGGTAAACTTTCGGATATAGCGGGGCACGCCTGAAAAAATAATGCCTCATATGAATCTATTTTTCAGCTTTTGTTTCAGCTTTAGCTTTTGGTTTAGCTTTTGGTTTAGACTTCTTTTTTCTAAGACAAGTCTTGTCTTTCCTAACAAATGCGCAGAGTTTGGGATTATAATACTCTTTACAGTTTAAAGGATTATATAACGGACATTCTGGATATTTTTCTGACATAGATATATTTCCTCGTAAATTAATTTCCGGGCGTTTTGCAAAGGTCTCTCTTACTGTTAACATGAGCTATTCGGCCGTATCAATATCATCAATTTTAAAATAACACAAAACATTAAATTTTACAAGGCATTAAGTCAGGCATTGTTTTATCTTATGTTTGGCGCAGTTTCTCCAGATTATTTCTTGCAAAATCAATTTCAGGATCTATTGATAAGGCTATTTCGTAATACTTGATGGCCTTTCCATTTTTCCCCATATCACGATAATTAGAGGCAATATTTGCATAATCGATGGCAGAACCGGGGTCGAGCTTAAGTACTTTTTGAAAGCACTTTATAGCCTTTTCATGCTCTTTGAGAGAGAAATTGCAAAATCCCATCAGATTGTAAATATCTGTTCTTGCACTGTCAAAGCTTTCCCCTTTTTTTAACACATCAAGAGCTTTTCTATATTCTCCCATACTCTTCAGGCACACACCCATATAGGAATATATGCTCGCCGCATCCTGTTTTATCGGACCAAGTTCGAGCGCCTGATTAAAATAGGTTAATGCAGTTTCCTGGTCATTCATGGACAGGTGGCATAATCCGAGATAGAATTTGACATAGTACTTTCCGGGAAGCAAATTATCCATCTTTTTTAAGCTGCAAACAGCCTCTTCCGGCTTTGTGTTTTTTGATATCAGCTTGGCTGAAAACATCCCAATACTGGTCCCTAATGAGCGTTCCCTGAAATGCGCTCCTGGTATGATTGTATAGAAGGCCGGTATTTCCAGTAAAGGATTCGTTGTATTAACTACAATCACTTCAAAACTTTTTTTTGCAAGGATGGAAACGCAGTTTTGAACCTCAATCTTTATGTTATTGTCTGAAATGTCCGGAAGGTCGGTTATATTGATTTTAGTTTCCGAGTTGGTTATGAATTCGGCTTTTTTGATTTTTTTTAATTTAGGGAGGCCGCTTGCCACATAATTGGAACAGGTATTAAAATCGCCGGCAAGCTGGGCTACTTCTGAAAGGGCGCGGCTTAAGGCTTTTTGCGGATCCGGAGTTGTTCCCGCGGTCCATACAATTTCGCTTTTTTCCGGGAAGGTTGACGGATCATAGGCCAATATTCCGACAGTGGGGATACCTAAGTCGAGCGTAAAATCCGAAATATAAAGTTTTATGCCGGCATTTCTGTACTTTTGAATCATTTCCTCAACAAGTGGTTCTGTAGCTGAATCCACGTTAATTGAGGGTGTTTTCAGACTGTTTTGGCTGATTATGGATGATGTGTGCCTTTCCACAACTTCGCAGAGCCCTTGTATTAAGGCTTCTTCGGCACAGTTGCCGACAGATGTTCCATTAAACTCGTTGATTGTGAAAAACCAATCAAAGGGAATAAGGATTTCTTTATCTTGTGTCAGATTATATGCCTGTGTCCATTTTAAGGGTATATTTTCAAATATTTTTTGGGTTGTTTCCAGTTCTTTTGAATCATCGTGAACCGAACGGGCGATCATTTCAAAGGGGATGGCTTTGTCTTTGAGGTTGCGATATTTTTCAACAATAAAGTTATCTGTATTGTTGCGAAAACTATAAAAACTAAACCGTTCCGCCAGTTCCATTACAGCGCTTGCCTCTGCCTGATGCGGGGTTGCGCCTTTTCCCATCTGTTTTTTTGTTCCAATAACCGACAATGCATCCTTGCCGCAACTGCTAATATAAACCGGTATGCCCAATCTGCCTTTGTCTATTCTTTCGGTACGTTTAAGAATGTCAAGGTCAAGACTTTTCAGTTTTTTCTTGAACCGCTTAACCGTTTCTTCAGGGGGCACTATCTTATCCTGATCCAGGGTAAAGCCTTTAAATGCATCGTTTAATATAATTTTACTTGTCATTGATTTCGTTATATCTCCTTTTATGTCTTTCAAAGAGATTTTTTGACAGGATTAACAGGATGTTCAGGATTAAAACATCAAAACTCATCCTGTAAATCCTCATCAAAATCCCTTACTTTGCGTTTGATTTCAACCTGCCCGCCATCGCGAGCTCAGGCGAGGCGGGCGGGCTTTCCGTTCACCAAGATTATTAACCCGGCAAAATAATACCCGGACTTTGTCATGCCGGACTTGATCCGGCATCCAGCGTATTTTCCTGGATAGCGCTAACGGTTAGCGCTGACGGTTAGCGCTTACGCTTCACTTCGTGTCACTACGTGTCCGGCTGAAGTTTATCCCGCACTTGATGCGGGGCCGGAATGACGGCTTTGGGGTATTTAATTGCTGGAGTAATAATAATTAAACCTAAAAGCCATAACCCATTCGGTAACAGTTCACAGTTCACAGTTTTTTTAATAAATTTTGTAATGATTCAAGCATGTTTGATATTGATCTTAATTCTTAAATTTTTTTCAGAAAATATCTTTGTCGATTGTCGATTATTTTTTTTTTTTACAATCATCAATCGAGAATCATCAATTCTTTGAGCCTCTTGCTTTTATGTTTTGATCAACCGTTAACTGTAAACTGTTAACCGTGAACTGTTAACCATGAACGGTTAACCCATTTATTCACTTGAAATAAAATCTTGTTTATCCTGTTATCTTGTCAAAATTTTTTTTCAAAAGTCTAAAATATAATATTATATCATGTAATAATAAAACTTAAAACTTATTTTAAATTGACCGGCTTTCTGCTATTTGATATATTATAAAATGTTTTATGGGGATGTAGCTCAGTTGGGAGAGCGCGGCGTTCGCAATGCCGAGGTCAGGGGTTCGAGCCCCCTCATCTCCACCATATTTTAACATGTTAGAGATAAGTCCGTATTGAAAAACATTGGATTATCTCCAAAAGAGTTGCTAGGATTACAAAGATTTAAGCGCTAAGTTAAACGGAAAGGCATTAATTATTCACAATTAACAATTGATTATTAATTATTGATGAACTCGTAAAAAGCCTAATAACATACTTAACCGTCATTTATATTCATGCAGGAAAAATAATCAATAATCAATTGTTAATAATTAATTGTTAACTTAGCGTTTATTGGGTCAGGAGTTCGAGTGACACGAAGTGCATTTTTTCAAGTAAAGGTCTCGGGATATGAGGGCAAAGATGAAACGTATAGCTGAAGTTGAACGAAAAACAAAAGAAACAGAGATCAATATTAAGTTGGATATAAGCGGAACCGGCAATCATGAGATTTCCTCCGGCATTCCATTTTTTGATCATATGCTTAGCCTTTTCGCTGTTCACGGATTTTTTGATGTTTCAATATTTGCCAAAGGGGACATTGAAGTTGATTTTCATCATACTGTTGAGGACGTCGGGCTTGTATTAGGGGATGCATTTCACAATGCTCTTGGAGATAGAAAGGGTATAAAACGATACGGCGATGCTGTTACGCCAATGGATGATGCCCTGACCTTTGTTGCAATCGATCTTTCAAATCGCCCCTTTCTGGTTTACAATATTCCGGATATTAAGAACGTTAAGGGAGGCTCTTTTGATATTTATCTTGCAAAGGAGTTTTTCAGGGCATTTGCAAACAGGAGCGGAATGAATCTGCATATAAATGTGTTTTACGGTGAAAATGAGCATCATGTTATTGAATCGATTTTCAAGGCTTTTGGAAGGGCATTGGATCAGGCTACCTCTTTTGATGAACGTATAACAAATGTTCGCTCAACCAAAGGCTCCTTATAAAGGATTGAAGGATTGAGGGATTGTAGGATTGAAGGATGGAAGGATTGATCGATTGAATGATTGAAGGATTGAGGCATTGAGGGATTGAAGTATTTA
>JAUWQO010000112.1 GCA_030610995.1 Desulfobacterales bacterium | reverse complement strand
GGCTGATTTTAAAGACGCCCTTGATGAATTACTGGCACAAGGGTTCCGATTGAGTAAAGAAGAATACGTAAAGATACTTGAACAAGCATCATGATGGGATCGCCTGATATTTTTTCTTTGCCCCTCTGTGCCTCTGTGCCTCTGTGCCTTTGCCCCTTTGTGCCTACCTGAATAGTTACAAATCCTGATTATCCTGTATATCGTGCTTGCCCCGTAAGTCCGGCAGATCGTACGGGGTCAAACAACAGAATTTCTCCGCTGTCCGGTCTGTGGTAAAAACAACATGCCTTTGGAAGAGTCTTTATTTAAACATATACGATTTTGCGCTTTTTGCGACTTTTTGCGGCTAAATTTCGTTAGTCCGATTTCTGGTGAAAAACAACATGCCCTGGGTGAAAATCGCTGGTTTTATTGTAAAAGCCGGAAGGATATAAATTCGGCCGGTTAAAAAAGATATTACGCATAACCCCTTGCGATTAAAAGTACCGCAGCTATCTATTAAAAAAATAACGCGCTTTTTCTGTCATTCCCACCCCGTTTGTCATTCCCGCGAAAGCGGGAATCCATAACGACTTGAAAATACTGGATTCCCGTTTGCACGGGAATGACTATTTAGGCTATTTACAGCAAAATTCAAAGGTCTCAAAATGATATGGCATATTAATTGCTTTCTATACTAATCGTGGTCAGATATTAGACCGAATAAATTTATCCGAGACCTTTGAAAAATGTTACATTGTCATTGCGAATCCCGATATGGCGGGATGAAGCAATCTTAAATTGCCTGCAATTTTGTAAAGGTCTCAATTAAGATAAACTCGTAAAAAGTCCCTCTGGCCTGTCATTTCGAGCGAGGGGAGAAATCTAAAAATTTAAGTATTTTTCATATAGACCAGCAAGGGAGGTGATTAAGAGCTGATTAGATGTTCCCAAACAGATTTACCCCGTTAAATCCCGTAGGGCCATTTAACCGGGGCTAAACAAATTTACCCCGTGAAATCCCGTAGGGCTATTTAACCGGGGTCAAAAAAGGAGAAAGACTATGCTACAAAAACTAAGAGGCAACAATCAAAAAGGTTTTACACTCATCGAACTGATGATCGTTATCGCAATCATCGGTATCCTGGCAGCCATCGCCATTCCGAACTTTCTGTCATATCGTACCAAGGGGCAAGATGCCGCTGCTCAAGCAGCGGCAAAGAATTATTACAACACGGCCATGGCTTATTTTGCAGAGCAATCAGGCACAGGTGTTATAACATTAGGCCTAACTGGGGCTCCCGCTTATACCGTAGATCCTAACGTTACAATTGGCGGCAGCGGTCTTACGGACACCAACGGCGTAATTGGTGGTGCTCCGACATTCAGTCACAATAGATCTGACACAACCTACACGCTTGCCACTGATGGCAGTTTTTAGTTAATAAAGCAGGATAAGATTTTTCATCTACAATAAACAAGGGGGCACAGGTGCCCCTTTGTTTATTGTACATCCAATAAACAATCAAAGCGGTCAGGTATTCATACACATCAAACCGCTTTCATCGAAGCTCTTTCCTGATTACTAACATTGATGAATTCGTAAAAAGCTAAGTTATGCCGCTTTGCGACACTGTAACCGAAAATAACTTGTCAATCATATCAAAAGGTTATGATTTAGTTATTTGAAGGTCGTCACTCCGGTGAAAACCGGAGTCCAGATGATCTGCAACTACTTAAAAAGACTGGATTCCGACTTTCGCCGGAGTGACAGTTAAGTGGGTTATTCGACTTTTTACGAGTTCATCAACATTTCGCCTTATGAATAAGCCCCGCAATATTCAACAGAATCTCCCGCTCATAATCAGCCTGCTACTGATTGCGGCAACTCTGCTCGCTTACTTGCAGGTAAAAGACTTTGATTTTATCTGTTTTGATGACAAACCATATGTTACCGAAAACCATCATGTTCAGGCAGGTTTAACAGTTAAAGGCTTTACCTGGGCTTTTACAACCTTTCATGCATCAAACTGGCATCCATTAACATGGCTTTCTCATATGACGGATTGCGAGCTTTATGGATTGAATTCCATGGGGCACCACTGGACCAATTTGCAGATTCATATCGCAAATACGCTGCTGCTGTTTTTTGTTCTTCAATATATGACCGGAGCATTATGGCGAAGCGCTTTTGTGGCCGCGCTTTTTGCCCTGCACCCCCTTCATGTTGAATCAATTGCATGGGTGGCGGAAAGAAAAGATGTATTAAGCGCCTTTTTCGGAATGCTGGCTTTTCTGGCATACTGCCGTTATGCAAAACAACCATCCCTTGCCAAATACCTCCTGATCGTCCTTTTCCTTAGCCTTGGTTTGATGGCCAAACCAATGCTTGTAACTTTGCCGTTTCTCTTTCTTTTACTGGACTTCTGGCCGCTTGGACGTCTCAGGCTTGCGACTGCTTCCCGCCTTGTTCTGGAAAAGATTCCCCTGCTTGTCCCGGTAGTTGTTTCAAGCTGTTTAACCTTTATGGCCCAGCAAAGCAGCGGCGCTGTGAAGCCCCTGGAATCTTTCTCGCTGACAGTCCGTGTTGCAAATGCTTTTGTCTCTTATGCAAGCTATGTATACAAAGCAATCTGGCCTCATAACTTAACGGTATTTTATCCACATCCCGGCAATACTCTTCCTCTGTGGCAGGTCTTTGGGGCGATTTTGCTTATTGGAGGCGCATCCTTTCTGGCAATACGCTCTTTAAAAAAATATCCATATATAGCGGTCGGGCTCTTCTGGTATCTTGGAATGCTTGTGCCGGTTATCGGACTTGTGCAGGTCGGCCCGCAGGCAATGGCTGACAGATACACTTATATACCCATGACAGGACTTTTTATTATCATTTCATGGGGCTTTTCGGATCTTTTAACAGGGCGACATTATCAAAAGATCGTTCTCGCGTTATTTGCCGTAATAATTCTTTCAGCCTTGACAACGCGTACCTTTTTACAGCTCGGTTATTGGAGAAACAGCATCACTCTTTTTGAGCATGCCGTCAATGTAACTGACAACAACTACCTGGCGCACAACAATTTAGGAGCAGCCTTACTTGAAAAAGGAAAGTTCGATAAAGCTGTCTTGCATATAAAAGAGTCTTTAAGAATTGAACCTGGCTGCAAAGCAGCGCTTTATAATCTGGGGACCGCTCTGTCTGATCAGGGAAAGCTTGACGAAGCTGTCTTGCACTATAATGATGTGCTTAAGATCAATCCAAAAGATGCGGTGGCCCATAATAACCTGGCAGATGTCCTGTCTACTCAGGGAAAACTCGATAAAGCTGTCTTGCACTATAATGAAGCTCTTAAAACCGATCCCGACTATGCAGGCGCTCACGGCGGATTCGGAAGTCTTTTAATAAAGCAGAATAGATTTAAAGAGGCAATGTTTCATCTTACAGAAGCGATCAGAATTGATTCTGATCATGCTGAAGCCTATAATAAGATTGGTCTTATACTGGCTGAGCAAGGGAAATATAAAAAAGCCAAAGTATTTTTTTTAAAAGCAGTACAAATCAAACCAAACTATACAGACGCACAAAAAAATATTGCGCTATTAAAGAGAATTCTATCATCGAGTGAAAAGTAAAATTTTAGCCGGAGAGTTTGAATGTTTAAAGATAAAAAAGTGATTGTTGTCATGCCTGCATACAATGCGGGACAGACTCTGTGCAAAACCTATGAAGAGGTTATGGCGAAAATGAACCTTATTACTTCTCATCTTTTTCCTGATCAAAAATAATTATGAATCATTCCGATGCTAACCGGTTCCAGGATTTTTTTGAAGAAAGCAAATATACTCTTCTTAAAAACTACCTGTACAATTATCGCCTACGGAAAATGGCTGTGGAAAAAAGCCTGGAGCACGAAAACATAAAATTGATATTAGAGGTTGGAAGTGGGATTTCTCCTGTGATGACCCGTATACGTCTATCTCTATTTATTGCGTGTTAAACGGATAAAACATACAAAATTTCATTTTTATTGCCGACATTTTTTATGTGTGGTATTTAAACAGAAAATCATATAATTACTTATTAAAAGTAAAAATAGAAAAAGACACTACCTCTAAACTATTTGGGGTAAATGCCAGCATTAGCAAAATCCCCAAATACTGATTTTTCAAGGCATTAAATTTTTCAACTATAAGCATTTAGCAAAAATGGCAGTGCTGCCAAATTTGCTAAATGGCAATTTATTGAAAAGCATTATCGATACCAAGTACTCAAGGTCATAGGTATTTGGCGGAAATGCCAACATTGGCAAATCCGCCAAATGATGATCTATCAAGACGTTGTAGAATATCATTCAAAATAAAAGAGCCATATGGCTATAACCTATTGAACTTTTAACCTGTCACTTCACCAGACCCTCAACGGCTACGCCGTTGAGGGCTCGTGAGTTTCGCGTTATATGAAAGGATATCGAGAAAATGAATGAGCATAAAGTAAAGCATTTAGAGTTCATTCAGAATGTAATCACAAGAATGAACACAAATTCTTTTCAACTCAAGGGATGGACTGTAACTATTACCTCAGCTCTATTAGCCATTTTTGCAACCAAAAACAATCCTTATTTCATTGCTACAGCTATCCTACCCGTAGTCATTTTTTGGTTCTTGGATTCATATTACTTAGCCCAAGAAAGAAAATTTAGAGGTTTATATAACGATGTAGCAGGCGTATCAGAAAATCCTAAAGAAATAAAATTATTTGAAATGAGGCCTGATTTATACGTTGGTGGTAAATATTCGTTTTGGGATGTTTTTACTTCAACCACAATTTGGAAATTATATTTACCAATAATAACTATTCTTTCAGGTCTGTTTGTATATTTTAAATTTATCGTAATTAAAGGAGGTTAGACCATGGCTAGAAAAACATTTTTTAGTTTTCATTTTAAAGATGATAATTCGAGAGCTGGGGTTGTGAGAAATAGCTGGGTCACTCAGGACCGTAAAGCTGCAGGTTTTTTTGATTCAGCTGAGTGGGAGAAAGTGAAAAAGAAAAAAGATTCGGATATAGAGAAATGGATTGATGGTCAACTAAGTGGAACATCAGTCACTGTCGTATTAATTGGTCAAAACACTGCTGGTAGAAAATGGATAAATTATGAAATAACAAGCAGTCATAAAAAAGGTAATGGCTTATTGGGGATATATATCCATAAAATCAAAAATCTGGATAAAAAGACGAGTAATAAGGGTAGGGATCCTTTTAAGGACTGGACTTTTAAGAAAGGCGATAAGGTAATCACCTATCCAGTTTATAATTGGGTTGATGACGATGGTTATAAAAATATGGGCGATTGGATTGAAAAAGCTGCAAAAGCCGCCGGTAAATGACACTAATTCATATAACGAATCGTTCAAGCGGACGGCAAAAAGTAAAGGCTTGGGGACGCCCTTTACATTTACAGATTTGAAATTATGATTCTTTTGCGCGTTAAGGCAAAAAGCCTGTTGTGCTATTGGGCGGTAAGAGACCTTGGTATAGGTATGGCTCAAATAGCAAGGCGCTTGAATCTCTCATTGGCAGGGGTGAGTCGGTCGGTAAAGCGAGGAGAGACAATAGTATAACAAAAGTGCTACAATCTCATCGATCCTTAAGCCTAAAACTGTAAATATGGAAATGTAAAGGGCGTCCCCGAACTTGGACCCAGTACCATTTGCCGGAGCTACGGGGCAGGCGGGGCAGGCACAGATAAAGAGTTTCATCTCTCCCCAATTTCTACTTTCCAATTTCAAGCCGTGAACGGCTACATTGCATTTTTATTGCCGACATTTTTCATGTGTGGTATTTAAACAGAAAATCATATAATTACTTGTTCTGCTCTTGGGGATTATTGCTTCATATAGTGGCAAGTGTTATAATAATATGATAAAGGAGTTATATCATGACAGCTATGCCTGACAGAGTTATTGAAGAAGCCCTTTCGCTTCCAGCAGACATCCGTCTGAACTTGGTGGAGAAGCTCATAACAAGCCTCAATCTGCCAACAGATGAGGATATCGATCGCCTTTGGGCAGAAGAGGCGGAGCGTCGCATATCCCAAATCGAAGCCAATAAGGTTAGGCTCGTCCCCGGCGAGGAGGTTTTCTCCAAGATCCGAGCAAAGTACGGAAAATGAGATTTTATTTTCATGAGGATGCGGAAACGGAGTTTGATAGGTCTGTCGAATACTATGAAGACTCCCGATCTGGACTTGGTCTGGAGTTCGCCCAAGAGGTCTACGCGGCAATTATACGTGTCATTCAGTTCCCTGACGCATGGTCGCCTATGTCTAAGAATACACGCCGCTGTCTGGTCAGCCGGTTCCCCTTTGGCATCATCTATCAGGTGAAGTCCAGCTACGTTCGCATTATCGCGGTTGCCGATCTTCGAAGACGCCCAAATTACTGGCGGAATAGGGTGTAAGCAGAATCAGCCAGTGCGCCTGACGCCAAAAGCCGAGTCATTTAGTAAAGGAATATATTTCTAAGTTTATATCGGTGACTGGCTTAGAGTCCATCAGTAAATAAGCAACCCTTAAATCACATCTTCATTCTTGAGAAAGTGGCATTGTGTTGTGCAGGCATCATGTTTTGCCTTGCTCACATCCACTCCAACCAGCAAAAGCCTGCATCATATCCATTACCACAATTTTGAACAAACAGAAGGTCAGGTCTTCATTCATGACAGAAGTGAAAAATGAAGACGACCCCTCTGTTTTCCTTTTGTATCATTAAACCTGATTATTGCAGAAAGTGGCATCATGGCAAAAACAGCTTGCATAGTTCCCGCTACACAAATAATCCTGAATGAGGAAATATATCCGAGAAGCGATGTTTATCCAAAACGCATCTCGGTGTTTGCCGAAAACATACGGGATGGGTTTAAGATCGATCCTATCGAAGTGCAGATTCATCCGGAATATGATGATAAATACCGCATTCTTGACGGGGCTCATCGCTGGCATGCATACAAGGAGATCGGCGCAACCGAAATACCGGTCCACATTATAACTCTGGATGGTTTGGATCCCCTCCTCTATGCGGCTAAAAAAGCGATAGGCCCTCTCCAGTTAACTGAAAATGAAGCCAGAAAGACGGCCCGACGGGCATATGAAAACAATCCCAGTTTGACATCTTTTGAGATCGGTCAGGCAATCGGTCGTTCAAGGCAGGCAGTCGACGCGTATATAGCCGATTTAAGAGCGACATTCCAGATGGATCTGGATCTCTGAAGATATTACGAATGAACGGGCCACATCCCACAGGAACGAATGACGAACCGGCTTCGTGTACTACAACAGACTATTTCTATCCATTTACAAAAAATGCCGGAATTGGCAAAACTTGTAAATACTGATTTATCGAAAGCTTTACAGGATTAACTGGATATTTATTTCGGCTTTGCCGGAGGGAAACTATACTCATGTTCGGCTTATTTTCAAATGGAGGCTCAACTCTAAGAAGACTTGGTATTCAGCCATTGAATCGAATATTCGTCCTCGAGCTTCTTGAATTCAGGGTCACCAGTAACTACTACTGCATTTAGTCTGTGTGAAAGGGCCGCAGCTTCTTTCTTCCTGTCCTCTACAAGGGCTCTTAAAATCTTTCCTCTTGTTTTCAGCATACCCCGCCCTTTTTCGATTGGATCGTCTGCAATGGGCTCCACTATGATTCTATTTCCATCGTCATAGACGTTGACTTGCGTGCCCTTCTTGATCTTAAACCTTGCCCGAATCGCTACGGGAATAACAATCTGGCCCTTTATTGTTGATGTTACTATAGGCATGTCAATTCTCCAGTATTACGAATATTTGTATTTTTGTAATACATCCATTGGCCTCCGACTGTCAAGGTTTACTTCGTGTTCTGGATATTCGATCGCATAACCCTTCTGGCTGTCCGACAAAGTATTTTGCCGAAGCTTCATCAATCAACCTGTCTCGAAGTATAAAATACGGCTTTGGGTGTCTGCACACAGCGCTGACATTCCGCCTGGCGAAAATGAAACTTATTACTTCTCATCTTTTTCCTGATCAAAAATAATTATGAATCAGTCCAAAGCTAACCGCTTCCAGGATTTCTTTTGGCAAAAAACATAGGGGGGAAAAACATAGTTGAACATAAGCAACATACCTGGTATGATAATATTATGATTGATGAACATGAAATAAAGCGAGTTGCGATACGCATGGGAACCGCGGCCAATGCCCAGTGTGTCATTTTGTTCGGATCGCATGCTCGTGGTGAAGCCGGCAAGAATAGCGATGTGGATTTGATGGTTATTGCAGAAAGTAATTTGCCCAGATTCAAACGGAGTCGTGAGCTATATAAGCTGATTAAACCATATCCCTTTGCCATGGACATTCTAGTTTATACTCCCCAAGAAGTGGAAAGAGGCAAGAGATCACCTGTATCTTTCGTATCAACCGTACTAAGAGAAGGGAAACCCCTGTATGTCCGAAGAGATCGACATAGCAAAACAGTGGCTGGCTAAGGCCAGAAATGATCTGCTCAACGCAAGATGCAGCAAGCCAGGTCTTACAATGGCTTGAAGATGCCCTCCCTGAAATTTTCCAAAGCTTCTATGCCAGCTAACCAGCTTTCGGGATGTCGGAGCAGCCAACAAGGCTGCAATACATCTGGTAAAAGTCCAGCAACAGAGTATCGTCCTGAGCACCTGGAATGTAAAGACACATGGTTCGCGGTTGTATGCGCCGATTTATGCGGCTGGCCGGCAGGAGAGATTGTTATTGCATGCTCGAAAAATACTGGAATAATAAGATTACAACATCGCTGTTATGCATCGCCATTTCAGGATTTCTGATTGTTGAAATTCTGCTTAACCTTATACCCCCTATATCAAGAGACGCCATAATCCATCATCTGGCTGTTCCCAAGCTCTGGCTTACGCATGGAGGATTTTATGAGATCCCCTGGGCAAATTTCTCATACTTTCCCATGAACATTGATCTTCTTTATCTCATCCCTCTCTATTTCAAAAATGATATAGTCCCAAAATTTATCCATTTTGCATTCGGTCTCGGGACAGGTCTGCTGGTCTATAACTACCTCAAAAACAGGTTAAGCAAAAACTGGGGACTTCTGGGTTTTCTGGTCTTTTTATCACCACGCCCGCTGTTGCCTGCCTTTCAACAACAGTCTATATTACCTGGTTCCCATGCTCCAGCGTAGGAACCCATAGGGAGCATTACCAATTTGTTAAAGCCGAAAACATAAACTCTATTCGGGCGGGATAAACCCGCCCCTACGAAATTTGATGCACGTAACCCGTAGGGGCGGGTTTACCCCGCCCGATAAATGATGATGCTGTGGGATATCAT
>JAUWQO010000084.1 GCA_030610995.1 Desulfobacterales bacterium | reverse complement strand
CAGGACATTCCACCTCGAGTCAAGCACTTACGGAGTTGATAAATGATACCCAAAAAACAACTATCTCTTCACGTACTATACGTTGGCACATGAATAAGCTGGGTCTTATGAAGATAAAAAAGACTCTTCCGAAATTAGTTGAAACTTTAAAAAAAATTCCTGACTCTGCTTGTTGATGCCGGGATTAACTTATCTCAATCTATGCCAGTTTTAACGAACATACAGCCTGTTTCAAGGACGATTTGTCGACAGTCATCTGTTGTCCTTACAAATAAAGGATTTACTGTCAGTGCTGTTGCTGCATTTGTCGGATGTTGCATATCCACAGTTGCTCGCAGCCTTAAACGCATGAGCGATACTGGCGATGTTGTTGACCTTCCACGTTCTGGTCGTCCAGCAACTTACTCTGAAACATTCAAATTGGAATTGATTGGATTTTATTGCCAAACACAGCCTTTTCCAAACTCTGGGCGATGGACGTTGAGGTGGGCCGCAGTTCACTTAGCGGCAGACTCGAAAATCGTTAATGCAACTCCGAGCAAATCCACTATTCATCGTATTCTAAAAGAAAATAATCTTAAACCACACCAGTCCCGGTATTTTTTGCACATCACTGACCCTGATTTCTTTCCCAAAATGGATCACCTGATAAAGCTATATTTGAATCCTCCCCAAAATCTTTTCTTTTTTGACGAGTGCCCAGGAATTCAAATACTCAAACGACTTGTCCCTGACCTTCGAACAGACGAAACAATGAAACGCCTTGAGGAGTTTGAATACATTAGAAACGGCACAATGAATGTTCTTGCCTTTTTTAATTATGCTAACGGAAAGGTGCATGCTGAATGCCACGCTGATCATAAAACCGACACCTTTCTGGCGATATTTAAACGGCATGTTTCCTCTTGCCCCGCAAATGAACAGATCCATTATGTCATGGATAACTTATCAACTCATCGCGGATATCCATTCTGTAAGGCAGTAGCTGAACTTAGCGGTATTGACTGTCCTTCTGAAAATAAACTAAACAATCTGGAAAAACGTGTTAAGTGGTTGAAGTCCACGGATAAACGGATTATCATTCACTTTACCCCATACCACGGTTCATGGCTTAATCTTGTCGAGTTTTGGTTTGGCATCATGAACAAAAAAGTATTAAATGAATCTTACGGTTCAGCGGAGGAGTTAAAGGAAAGTTTTGAAGCTTTTCTTGAAGAATGGAATACTCTGCTTGCACATCCCTTCAGGTGGTCATATGACGGTAAAGGACTCCACAAAAAAGCTGTCAACCGTTTTACCAAAATGTTGAAGCAAGCAGCAAATAAACTTGAGATATCCACCCTCACAAAGCAGTTGCGCTTGATGAGCAATCTTTTTGATCATTACTTTCAAGAAGTGCCGGGAGAGAATTGGGAAAAACTATTTACTTTTCTTCAGTCTCAAGAAGCAACAATTAGAAACAGTATTATGAATGAGGAAGGCCCGTTAAAAAAGGAAAATGCTGAAAATGCATTGAATTCACTATTCTCAGCCCTTGAAGATTATTTCTGGCAAAATACGCGAAAAGCAGCATAGAAATTTAAATTGCCAGAAAACATGTCAGAACTTCTGGGACGGAGTACTACTATATGTTAGATTTTAATATTTCTCTTGACAATTTTTATAGAATGTTATAAATTTATACTGTTAACTAAATTTATCTTTTTAAATAATAGAAACTAATTCTAAAGAGGAATTTTATGATCAAAGAAAAACCATTATTTTTAAATCCATATAGACCAGGGGCCGGACATATGCCTCCGCATTTAGCGGGAAGACATAAAGAAACTGAAGAATTCATAAAACTCACCTCCCAAACAACTATCCTTGAAAATATGGTATTAACAGGTTTGCGCGGAGTAGGTAAAACTGTTTTGCTTGACACCTTTAAACCTCTATCAATAAAAAATAACTGGCTATGGGTAGGTACTGATCTCTCAGAATCTGCCAGCGTCAGTGAAGAAAACCTTGCTATAAGATTATTAACAGACTTATCGGTAGTAACGTCAAATGTTCTTATTTCTCAAGAGAAAATATCAAAAATAGGCTTTATAAATACGGAAGAAATTATTGAAAAAAGGCTTGGTTTTGACTTCCTTACCCAGCTATATCAAAACACACCTGGCCTTGTTATGGATAAATTAAAATATGTACTTGAGTTTGTGTGGGATTGTTTGCAATCACAAAATATTAAAGGGCTTATTTTTGCTTATGATGAAGCACAAAATTTATCTGATCAAGCCGCAAAAGAACAATATCCTTTAGGCATTTTACTCGACACTTTTCAATCCATACAAAAAAAAGACGTACCTTTTATGCTGCTTCTTACTGGATTACCAACACTTTTTCCAAAACTAGTAGAATCTAGAACATTTGCAGAGCGCATGTTTAGAGTAGTTTTTCTTAAACGTTTAAATGAGAATGATAGTCGCGACGCTATCCTTAAACCTATTACAGATCAAATAAATACTTGTCTAGTTCATTTTACTGAAGAGTCCGTAAATTTAATCATAAAGAATTCTGGCGGATATCCGTACTTTATCCAGTTTATTTGCAAAGAGGCTTATGATGTATTTTTACCTAAGCTTGAGGCTGGTGAAAAGGCTTCAGTCCCATTGAATGAAATTACTAGAAAATTAGACACGGATTTCTTTGCAGGAAGATGGGCTCGAGCAACTGATCGTCAAAGAGAGCTTCTTATTATTATTGCCCAGCTTGATAATTCTGAAGAAGAATTTTCTGTGCAGGACATTGTTGAGCTTTCCAAAAAGGATATGAAAAAACCATTTAGTCCTAGCCATGTAAATCAAATGTTAAGTTCCCTTAGCACGGCAGGGCTTATCTATAAAAATAGGTTTGGAAAATATAAAAATAGGTTTGGAAAATATTCCTTTGCTGTACCGCTTTTGGGGCAATTTATATTAAGGCAACAAAAAATAATCTAATCGGGTAAGGGGAAGTTTTTCTCTCCCCCCTCCCCACACCACATAGCAAGCGGGTCCGCACTATGCGGTTCCCCGAGAGTTTTAAAATACCGCCCAACTTCTGACTGTATTCCAAGGCTGGCTACGGTCAACACGCCGAATATTATTGGCTCCCCCTGTCGGGTTCATCGCCTTTTCGAGTATGATCGGCTCCTCCCTGCTCTCAAAGGTTCGGCCCTTCACCATATCCTGCCTATTAAGGGGCAGTTGGGGACGTCCATTGGATTATTGGTTTACAAACTAAATTATGTAAAAATTTCGCTATTTATAGTTCAGGATTTGCATCAATTTGCATCAATATCGAACTATTGAAAGGCATATACAGAAAGGCCGAGTTTTTTCAGGGCTGCTCTGAATTTACGGTCAAATGTTGCGACCATGGCTTTCTTTCTGGCTTTGCAAACAGACGCAACAATAGCGTCGCCATAGTCCGGGATCTTATCAGGCCAGTATGAAAAAAGGATTTTCAGGTTTACTTCGTGGATAATTTCTATGCCGGGCATAGTAACAAAATCACTGATCATCTCCTTTATTACCAAACTCGGAATATTATAAACCGTATCCAACACATAGACAAATTCGGGTATGACATTCTGTGGGCACAAAATTGACAACCGCAGTCCGGCAGCGTTTTCAAAAAGCCTGGATATTTTGTTATGTAAGGAAAATGCGTGAGAGGGGTTTTTAGAATCGCTTGTTTGAAACTCAGCAACGAATGTTGCAGGTGAAATGATTTTGATTTTTCGGTGAGTATTGCGCCGGGTTTGTTTCTTTTAACCGGTGGTTGATATCTTTGCCGATACTTTCGGCATCCTTTTCCGGCACATTACATGCCGCGAAAACTGTGCTCCACTCCGAGACAGCCTCATGAATTTCCATGATCACTTTCAGGATCTGTTGTCGTCGTTTTAACCCGAAATGCCCGGCCTCCTGCAGGAGTGTTTTAAGATCAGGCGGCCTGTTATCGTATCCGATGCGCAAAACATGTTCCCTGTTAAAACCGATATTCGGCACCAGGTCGAATGCAGGGCTCAGCCTCCAGCCTTTATCATTGTGCAGCATAATGAAATTTTTCAGGTGATCATCGGTGTTGCCGATCATCACGTTGAACACCATCTGTCTGTAAAGCCTTTGGAGATCCTGCCCCGGTTGCGTGGAAACATGCCTGATTATTTCTGCCATGTCCCTGTATCCGGCATAGTAATATCCATCGGCCTTGAGCAAAGACTGCATGCTGATTAGGTGATTACGACCGTCGGCTTCGTTAATATCGAATCGTTTCACCAACAGGCATTTTCTGGAATCCAGCGCTAAAAGCCTGCTATCGGCGGTTTCGATACTTGCTCTGCGGCCTAACTCCATGGCAGCGGCCTCCAGGCTTACAACGTCCAGTTGATCACTGGCACTGGCAAACTTTGCCAGATATGAGCCGCTTTCATCCTTGACAAGCGCCTTGGGTCTGGCCCCCCCCGGGGAACTGCCTGCCTGAAACAACAAAGAAAGTTCATCGTCATCCACGGCTCCATCCTGCTCGAATTTTTCCGCCAGCAGCGCCAGTTCCTGAAGGTGACGAAGTGGAACCCCTGTTGTTTTAAAGTCCGGCCGGCCTTTTTCCATGTAGCTCAAAGCCCCCAAACCCTGGTTTCCTAACAACCGTAACAATTGTGGGATACGTTGGTCTTTGCGGCCCAGCTTGTAGCGGCGGATTAGGAGCCTTCGCCCCCAATCGTCCGGAAGACTGTCTTCAAAAACGCCATGAACTCCGGCATGGGGCCGATCCGCATCAAAGATATCCGCAGACAGCGGTAAATGCAGCGGATCAAGCGGGAAGGCTTTCGGATTCTCCAGATATTCAGGAGTATAGCGGAATTGTCCCTCAAGCGCTCCCCTGGCATCAGGGTCGTCAATAGCCAGTTCTCCGACCTTGACAACCTCTGCTGCAGACATAGTCAACCATACCGTGAGCATCATGTCTTTTTCTTTCGTCTTCCTCCGGCACGCTGCCGCTTACCGGTTTTTCTTTTTAATTTCGCAAACAGGTCTTCTTTTGGAGCCAGTACATCCTGCCAGCCGTCAAGCCGGCCAAGGATGCTGCTTGCCTCCAGCCAGTTGCCAAGCAGCGTCTGCGGAGAACCTTTTTCCATTTTGCTGTACGACTGTCGGGTTAAGCCAAGCCTTTGCGCAAACAGTTCCTGGCTTTCATTGCGAGCCAGGCGCGCCTCTTTTAACCTTTCGCCAAGCTGTAGCAGCAAAGATCCAATATTTTTGTCATTGTTAATCACATTTAACTTTATAGCATAAAACTGCCTACTATGTAAAGTATTTATTACCGAGTAATTATCTTTCGTATCTTTTTCATTACGTTTCGTGTTGCAGAGGTTGATAGCAAACGACTTTCGGGATGCTCATTAGTTTATAGGTTACTGTTAAGCTTTTAACGAGTAATTGTGGCGTATAACCAATTTCTCTTAAGCGTTTAACCGCTAAACTGACTGGGGGTTTTTAGAACCGCTTGTTTGAAACTCAGCAACGAATGTTGCAGGTGAAATGATTTTGATTTTGTCGAACGACTCCAAATTCAAGCTTTTGGTGAAATCAGTTATTGGTCGACCCTTAATTGATGAACTCGTAAAAAGTCGTCACTCCGGTGAAAACCGGAGTCCAGAGCCCTCGTAAGTACTTGAATAGACTGGATTCCCGATCAGGTCGGGAATGACAAAACTGTAGAAAGTTGAAATCAAACGCAAAGTAAGGGATTTTGATGAGGAATTGCAGGATGAGTTTTGATGTTTTAATCCTGAACATCCTGTTAATCCTGTCAAAGTCTCTTTGAAAGACCTTGTATGTTAACAGAATTATAATAACAGTCTCTTTGAACCGCCTTGTATCCTGCATCCTGTATCAGGTGCACCATTTCCTTTTTTGGCAGCCGGAATTTGACTCCTGCGGCTGCAACCACATTTTCTTCTATCATGGTGCTTCCAAGATCGTTTGTCCCAAATGCAAGGGCAATCTGGGCGATCTTATCACCCTGTGTTACCCATGATGCCTGGATATTTGGGATATTATCCAGAACCAGCCTGCTAAGAGCGAGTACTCTGAGATATTCTACAGCAGTGGCTTTTTGAGTATGGAGACGGGTATTGTCGGGTTGAAATGTCCATGGAATAAACGCTGTAAAGCCGCCTGTTTCATCCTGAAGACTGCGAATTTTTATAAGGTGTTCAATGATGTGGATCGGTTTTTCAATATGTCCGAACATCATCGTGGCTGTGGTTTTAAGCCCGCAATTGTGGGCTGTTTTCATTACCTCTAACCATTTGCCGGCCGTGCATTTGTTCGGAGAGATCCTTTTTCTTATTTCATCTGCAAGGATTTCTGCTCCGCCGCCCGGTATGGAGTTCAGCCCCGCGTCAATGAGCTGCTTTATCGTATCCTTGATGGAAAGGGATGATTTTTCCGATAAAAAAGCTATTTCCGGCGGCGAAAAACCGTGAATATGAATAGAGAAATTGTCCTTGATATAGCGTAAAAGGTCCAAGTAAAAGTCTAAATCCAGCGATGGATGCATTCCTCCCTGAAGCAGTATCTGTGTTCCACCGAGGCTGAGCGTTTCTTCAATCTTTTTTTTCAGCTCCTTTTTTGAAATAATATATGCATCAGGATGATTTAGCGGGCGGTAAAACGCGCAAAACAGGCAGCCTGACATGCACACATTAGTATAATTGATATTCCGGTCAACCACATAGGTGACAACAGGTTCAGGATGAAGGGCTTGTCTTCTTTTATTAGCAAGGTCGGCCAGAGTAAGAGTGTCGGCATCAGTAAAAAGTGTAAGAGCCTCTTTATAATCGATGCGCTCATTGCAAGCGACTTTTTTTATAATGATGTCGAGTAATTTCATAATATCCAACAAATTTAGTTTGCTTTGCTCACAATTAGTCGAGTAGTCGAGTAGCATAATGTTTTACCAAAAGCTTTACATAATAATTGTCATTGCGAGCGACAGCGAAGCAATCTCGCAACATATTGACAATCCACAAGATTGCCACGTCGCTTCACTCCTCGCAATGACTAAAACAGCAATTATGCAAAGGCCCCACTCGACTACTCGACTAAAGCCTATACAGGATTATAAAAAGAATCCCGCTCAACAGGAGTAAACCCTGCCGAAGATATAAGATGTTTTATCCGTTCGCGGGTCAATCCTTTTGCCGATTTTGCGCCGGCCATATGGGTAATCTTTTCTTCGATTATGGTTCCGTCCAGATCATCCGCTCCAAAGGAAAGGGCGACCTGCGCCAGTTTTTCTCCTATCATCACCCAGTATGCCTTGATATGATCAAAATTATCAAGCATGAGGCGGGCTGTCGCCACATTCTTTAAGTCGTCAAAGGCTGTGGTGGCCGGAATTTGTGATAATTTTGTGTTTTTTGAATGAAAAGCAAGGGGAATGAAGGCCGAAAAACCGCCTGTTTTATCCTGCAGATTTCTTAATTTGATAAGGTGATCTACGCGTTCTTCAATGGTTTCAATATGACCGTAAAGCATTGTTGCATTTGAGACAATCCCAGCGCAATGCAGCCTTCCCATGATTTCAAGCCATCTTTTGCTATCTATCTTTTTAGGAAAGAGTCTTTTTTTAACCCTGGGGCTCATTACTTCAGCGCCGCCACCCGGAGCCATTGAAAGACCTGCATTCTTCAGGCTGATGATGGTATCATCGAGAGACAGATTTGCAACCCTGGAAATATGATCTATCTCAACAGCGGTAAATGCCTTAATGGTTGCATTTGGCCGGATCTCTTTAATGGTTTTTAACAGATCGATATAATAATTAAACGGGATGGAAGAGTTAAGGCCGCCAACAACATGTAATTCGCGAACCGGTTCATCGATCCGTTCCAGAAGTTTTGCCCTGACTTCATCAATTGAGAATGTAAAGGCGCCATTTTCACCTTCATTTCTTGAATATGCGCAAAACAAACAGTGATTTGAGCAAATGTTTGTGTAATTTATATGCTGATTATATACATAGTAGGCTTTGCAATCATGTTTTTTGCGGCGCACCATGTCTGCCAGACGTCCGACACCTATAAGATCATTGCTTTTATACAAGATAATGCCGTCTTCAAAGTCAAGGCGAACTCCGGCCCCAATCTTTTCTTTTATTTTATACAACCTGTTATCTGAAAAAGACAGTTTCATCGTAACTACTCAGGTTCACGGTTCACGGTTCAAACTCCCTAATTCCTGCTTCCCATAAGCGCTAAGTTAAAAATTAATTATTAACAATTAATTATTGATTATTTTTTCTGTAATCACTTATCCTTCTTGTGTTATGATTGATTCTGTTATAATTTTTTTACGATATGTGAAGATAAAGAAAAGAACAACTCCCAACAACATAATAATGGCTCCAAAGGGAAATGCCAGGCGGAGGTCAAAAGCATCCATCATCAGGCCGGCAAAAACCGATCCCATCAACATTCCCATGCTGTGCGCCATTGTTATCAGGCCCATGACCGATCCCATTGCTTTAGTTTTATTGCCTTTTAATATAGCCATGGCCATGAGCGCCGATATTGATATGCCACCTCCGAGTCCAAAAAAGACATTTGCTAAAAACAGGCCCCTAAAACTGCCTGCCCATACAAAGGAATAAAGGGCCAAGCTGATTATCAATCCGCCGGTTACAACCATGGCTTTTTTGTTAAGTCTATCCGCCAGATAACCCATCGGCATATGTAGTGATCCGCTGACAAAAACTCCTGTCATAACAAGAATCCCGATCGATGAACTGGAAAGTAAAAACTTTGAGCTTGCAAATACAGGCAGAAAACCCCATATCACCCCGATACATGCTGCATAGGAAAATCTGAAAGTAAAAAGTCCGGCAATATTTCTGTCCTTTAATAGCTGTTTCCAGTTTGCCGGTTTTTCTTTGCTTTGGATAATTTTTTCTGAACTTTTTGGGGGAAGTAAACAAGCGGATAATAAAAAGCCGGTAAATGCGAGAAGCCCCATACAGATAAATGAGGCATCCAGATTAAATCTGTCCTTTAGCGCTCCGCCGATAAGAGGGCCGAGACTCAGGCCGAAGAACATGGACATATTAAAGAGGCCCATGGTGAACCCTTCTCTGTTTGCCGGTGTTATGTCGCCCACATAGGCCAGTATGACCGGCATCATCATGGCGGATGAGATTCCCTGGAAAAACCTTATTATGATAAGGGACTGGACATTATCTGCAAGCAGAAAAGCAAAGGAAATGAGGCTATATAAAAAAAGACCTCCAATAATAAACGGTTTGCGTCCTTTTTTATCTGAAAGCGCGCCGAAATACGGCAAAAATAAGGTTCTTGAAAGGGAAAATACACCGAATATTAAACCGATATATATGCCGCTTGCGCCAAGATTATGGGCATAGACCGGAAGCAGGGGGACCACGATCCCAACCCCTGTGACTGTGACAAATATTGAAAAGAACAGAGTCCCAAAAATTTTCTTATTCAGATTGTTCATTAAAACCTTGTAGATTGGTCGAGTAGTCGAGTAGTCGAGTGGTTGTTATTATTCAAGCAAGTAGACTTTGCCTGAAAATTTGGCAGTCAATACTGATTCGGATTCTAACATGTTGAATTGTCGGTAATTGTTCCACTACTCCCCTACTCGACTATTTTCCCACTCGACTATTTTCCCACTCGACTATTTCCCAATATCGGCCAGCACAGACTCGACAAGATTTCTTATTTCTGAAAGCCTTTTTTCAGACATGGCTTCAAAGCGCAGCACAAGGGCCGGCTGGGTGTTTGATGCGCGCACAAGACCCCAACCATCATCAAACAGCACACGAACGCCGTCGATATCGATAACATTGTATTTTTTGCGGAAATATTCAGTAACTTTTTTAACCACGTTGAATTTTTTATTGTCAGGACATTCAACCCGTATTTCAGGGGTTGAATAGGTTTTGGGAACATCGGACAGAAGCTCCGACATCCTCTTTCCGGTATCAGCCAGTATTTCGATAAGCCTGCAGGAGGCATATATTGCATCGTCAAAGCCGAAATATCGGTCGGCAAAGAACATATGGCCGCTCATTTCGCCGGCAAACTCGGCCTTTTCCTCCTTCATCTTCTTTTTGATAAGGGAATGGCCGGTTTTCCACATAATGGCTTTGCCGCCGTGTTTTTCGATATCGTCATACATTGTTTTTGAGCACTTTACCTCAGATATGAATGTGGCGCCCGGTTTTCTTGACAGGATTTCTCTGGAAAATATAATTATAAGCTGGTCGCCAAAGATCATGTTTCCTTTTTCATCGATCACACCGATGCGGTCGCCGTCGCCGTCATAACCGATTCCCAGGTCGAGGCCTTTTTTCTTTACAAGGGCAATAAGGTCTTTCATGTTTTTTGCGACTGTTGGATCGGCTTCATGATTTGGAAAGGTTCCGTCCATGTCACAAAAAATATCATGAACCTCGCATTTGAGATTTTTTAATATCGGCACAGCGAGTACTCCTGCGGTGCCGTTGCCGGCATCAAGGCCGACTTTGATCCGCCTTGATATGTTTATATTTTTTTCAATATACTCCATATATGACGGAATAATATTTTTAGATGAAAGGGAACCCTTTCCCTGAGCAAAGGACTGCTTATTAATAATGGCAAGGATTTTCTGGATATCATTTCCATGTATTGAGTCTAAATCAATACAAAGCTTAAAACCGTTGTATTCTTTAGGATTATGGCTGGCGGTAACCATTACGCCGCCTTCCAGCGCAAGGCGCTTGATTGAGAAATAAAAGACCGGGGTCGGGCATACACCGATATCGACCACACTGCAGCCGGTTGATATCAAGCCTTCGATGATTTTTTCGGAATACAGGTCCGAAGTCAACCTGCAGTCGCGGCCAACGCTGAGATTTGAATGGCCGCGCTCCTTAAGAAATGTGCCTACTCCTTTTCCGATCAATACGACATCATCTTCGGTCATGTCCTTGCCGGCAATTCCCCGGATGTCATATTCTCTGAACATTTCTGAATTCATAGTAGTTTCCTTTTTTATTTTTTACTTCGATATTCTGCGGTTCCTTGTTCTGCGGTTCTGCAGTTCAAAATAAACCACTTTTTACGAAACGTGTTAAGTGTTAAGTTACAAGTGAGCTAAAGTGAATGAGTCGCTACGCTCCATTTTTTATATAAAATTGCCAGAATACCTCACCTTTAGTCACTCGTAACTTTTATTGTAATTTTAACCTAATCCCTAATCCTATAAGCGCTAACTTAACAATTAATTATTACCCATTGATTATTGATTATTTTTTCCTTTGAATATCATCGCCTCTATTAACAATTAATAATCAATTGTTAATTGTGAATAACTAATCCCTAATCCCCGACCCCTGATGAATTCATCTTTTTAATTACCGAATTAAGGCTATAATCCCTATAGCCCAGCAGTATGGCGCAAAAATTTGCATACGCCCATGTTTGACTAACTTAACCAGCAATTTCAGCGCCCAGTATCCCACAACGCATGAAGTAAATGCGCCAAAGAGTGTAACCTTTAAGGGAAGAACATTGTGCGCCGATAAATGATTCAGGCTAAGGACCGAGGCGCCCAGAATAGCCGGTATTGACAGAAGAAAGGAAAATTTGGCGGCTGTTTCACGGTTTAATCCTAAAAAGAGTCCCACGGCAATAGTTGAACCTGACCTGGAAATTCCCGGTATTATGGCCATTCCCTGTACAAACCCTATAATCAAGGCGTCTCTAACTGAAAAATTGTTAATGCTTTTTGGGTCTTTTTTAATCCACCGTGTGCCCCACAAAAGTAAACCGGTTATAATAAGCATAAAACCGACAAGAACTACAGAGGAAAAAAGGATATCGGCAATTTTATGAAATAAAATACCGATAATAGCGGTTGGAATAGATCCGACAACTATAAGTATTGCCAGTTTTGCATCTCCATCCTCATAAACATTGTGGAAAGAGGCCCTTTTCTTTAACACCAGAACAATAAAACGGGCCAAAGAAATTATTATAGCCCGTATGTCTTTCCAGAAAAAGATTACTATAGCTGCAAGGGTTCCAACATGTACGCTGATATCAAAGAAAAGTTCAGGTTCATTGAGCCCGAAAAGATTCTGAAAAATCACCAGATGCCCTGAACTGCTAACAGGCAGGAACTCGGTCAGCCCCTGAATTATGCCTAATATTATTGCCTGAAATAAATCCATATTTTCTTTTTAACCTTTGAGAACGGCCATGGGCCTTAACTTTGCCACCTTTTTCGAAATTCCGGCCCCATGAACGACCTCAATTACCTGTGAAATATCCTTGTACGCATCAGGCATCTCTTCCGCAAGGGTGGATCTGC